>NZ_VSZV01000032.1:0-1089 GCF_008919455.1 Rhizobium sp. PEPV16 | reverse complement strand
CCACTCAATCGGAAGAGGAATACTGGGAGCATATGTTCGAACGCCCGGATCCATGGAATTACATCTCGGTCTACGAGCAAGTCAAATATGCGCAGACGTTGAGCCTGATCCCGGAAGGGATCGAAAAGGCCCTCGAACTCGCCTGCGCGGAAGGAATCTTTACCGAGAAGCTGGCGCCAAGGGTCGGTCGGCTGACGGCCACCGATATTTCCCAGCGCGCGATCGACAGGGCGATCAAGCGGTGCCGCGACCATGGTAACGTCGAGCTTCGTGTTCTCGATTTCGTCAAAAGCGATGTTCCGCCCGAGCAGGATCTCGTTATCTGTTCCGAAGTCCTCTACTATATGAAGGATGAGGAGATGCTTGCGGCCGTCTGCCGGAAGATGGCCGCAGCAGTGAAGCCGGACGGCTACCTAATCACTGCCCACGCGCATATCCGCCAGGACGAACCCGGCCGAACCGGTTTCGATTGGGGCCATCCTTTCGGTGTCGAGACGATAAAACGGGTTTTTGCCGCGCAGGCCGGCCTCGCCCTGGAAGAGACGATCGACACCGAGCTTTACGCCATCCACCGATTCAGGAAAGGTGCCGTGGCCAATCCCGCCCTGCGGATCGAAGCGCACGGAGCCCCATTGGATACGGATGTGGCAAAGCACATTATCTGCGGACCGGCGGGCATCGCGCGCGAGGCGGCATGGAAGACGGAGGTCACCACCTCGGTTCCCATTCTGATGTATCACAGGATCGCAGAAGACGGCCCCGCTGCACTCCGGCGCTTCCGCACGCCGCCGGAGATTTTCCGCAAGCAGATGCAGTTCCTGAGGCGACAGGGCTATTACAGCGTGACCGCGCAGAACCTGGCAAATCTTCTGCGCAGCGGCAAGCCGATCCAGGGCCGGCCTGTGATGCTGAGTTTCGACGACGCCTATCTGGATTTCCAGACGAACGCCTACCCGATCCTTGCCGAGAATGATTTCAGCGCCGACGTGTTCGTCGTGACCGATAAGGTCGGCGGTCGGTCAGATTGGGATTCCGCCCATGGAGAACCTGCACCGCTGATGTCGTGGTCGCAAATTCAGGAATTGCACC
>NZ_VSZV01000200.1:0-12430 GCF_008919455.1 Rhizobium sp. PEPV16 | reverse complement strand
ATAGCGGCGAGGATTCACGACGACGACGCCGCGCCTGACGGGCGCGCGAGGGACCACGACGGCGCCGCGATTGCCGACGGCCGCACATCCTCTGGCTCCGCAGCCGACCACCGCACGGCGGGCTTCGGCCGAGGTCGGAGCGAGCATTGGTGCGGCCACCATCATCAGGATGGCCGCAGCCGTCGCGAGGTTTTGAATGTACTTGATGAGGTTCATGAGTGCGGTCCTGGTTAAGGGCATAATCGAAACTTCGCCCAGGGAATTCCTGACAGGGCGGACCATGCCTCAATCATCGCGATTCCCTTCGTATGTTACTGTACGTTACGGCCTAGCGACGACGACGGGGAGGGGCACGCCGAGACGGATCGCCTTCGAGAAGTCGGGCGACAATCCATCCGCTCGCGCCCGCACGTCGATCTTGGCAATTTCCCGCAGGCGGTCGAGCGGCATCGACGTGTCGACGGCTCCCCGGTCATAGGCGTAGTCGGGAAGATAACCGTTGACGATCAGCCGCCAGTCGAACGGCACCTTGTCTCCTGCGACCCGCATCAGCTTGGCGACGGTCGTCGTGCAGTTCGTCGTGATCGAGTTGTAGAACTGTGGAGTCCGGGCGAGCGCATTAGCCTAGGCGACGTACTCGAGCAGCAGGTTTCGCGCCTGCTCGGGACTGGCTCTCAGCCGGTAGATTTGGACGTCCTCGCCACGCACGTTGGAGCGGACGCCGACGACGTCACGTTCGTCCGCCGCAACAACCACCAGCGGGTCGTTCTTGAAGAGATCGGCAAGGGGAGAAAACCCGCCCCCGACCTTGTGGCGCACCTCGATCGACCAGGCGAGCTGTTCGCCGCCTTCGAAGCCAAAGCTGAAGATGACATGCGCGATCTTCGGCCCCGCCCAGTATGACATGAACAGGTCGACCGTCCTAACCTTGCTGACATCGTAGGTTCGCGTCGTCCAGCGCTCCGTAAAGTCGGAATTGCTTCGCCACTCGAAGTCCCGGACATCGGTCAAGGTCAGCGAATTTCCCTCGACACGACCCGTGACCTGGCGGGCGACATCCGGCGCCCATGCGGCGTCGGCTTCCGGCTTGATCGAGTTCCACCACAAGAGAACCAGCGCGAAGACGGCCGCGAACGAAAGGAGGGCTCTGATGCGCTGCCGGCTGGCAAGCGCCGCCACAGTGAAGAGACCGTAGACGAGGAAGACGCCAGTGCCGATCGCCCGCCCGCCATCAGGCAGGGGTAGGCGATACCATAGGGCGAGGGAACTCCAGGCTGTCAAAGCCGCCACGATAACGGCGACGGGGAGGATGAGGACGATCGCCATCGGTCGAGGCATGTTGTTCCTTTTCTGTAGCCCCGTGCCGCCACGACGGCGAGATCGCGACTTTATCGGGCGGCTGGGAATGGAACGACCTTGGCAAAGTCCAGCATGGTGTGGATTTCCGCGGCGAGGCCGTCCATGAGTTCCAGCGCCTCGGCATAACGTGCATCCCGCTCCGGAGCCGTAGACGACTTCCAGTCCCGCACGAGCTGGTCGGCGATGGAAAAGTCGTTGCACAGTTCCCGGAAGCTTTCACTGCGGGAGGCAAGCGCTTCGATCTCAAGCGTCTGCTCGGGAAACCTGCGCTTGGCGAACTCCGTGTCGTATTCCATTGCATCGGCTCCCGGCCAGGCGACGCGGGGGGCGCATATCGCGTCGTCGTCGTAAAGATGACACAGAACCGGGCCGGCACCATGTAGGTTACAGTAACACACCGTGAGTTTCTTGCGGTCGGCGGCGCATGTGTGGTCCATTCGGTCATCGGCCCGGTGGCGGGCCAGCCATGCGAGGACCTTACCGTGAAACCCATCCTGATCTCCGTCACAGCGCTGCTGATGTCGACCGGACTGGCGAGCGCAGCCGAGCCGATCGTCGGAAACTGGAAGACGACGCTCGGCGACACCGCTGCGATCGAGCCGTGCGGCGGCGGTTTCTGCATCACGCTGAAGAGCGGCAAGCATACCGGCGAGAAGATCGGCGCGTTCGAAGGCAGCGGCGGCAGCTATTCCGGCAAGATCACCGATCCCGACGCGAAGAAGACCTACAACGGCACCATCAGCGTTTCCGGCGACACGGTCACCCTCAAAGGCTGCGTGATGAAGGTCGTCTGCGAGTCGCAGAAATGGTCACGCCAATAGTCTGCGGGTGCTTCCGGCGTGATCGGTTATCCCTTTCGCAGGGAATCATTTCCGGCGATCGCCGGAGCCATGAAAGATCGGGGCTGCTGCATGATTGAAATGAAAAGCGTCTATTGCGGGTTGGCTCTGGCCCTGGCGGCGGCACCCGCGGCCGCCGCAGACATGTCGGGACCTCGATCGGTTATCGCCGACAGCGGATGGAAGTTCCAGGTCACGATCGACGGCTGGCTGGCAGGTTTGAATGGCGACATCGGCGTGCGCGGTCTCCCGGCGGCGGCGGTCGACGTCTCGCCTCTGGACGTGCTCGAGGATCTGGACGGCGTGTTCGCAGGATCCTTTCAAGCAGCAGGCGATAGCTGGCTTCTCTATACGGATGTCATGTGGGCCAAGATTTCGACCGACGCCGACTTCGGCCCCTTCGGCGGAACGGCCGACTTCGAGCAGACGCAGATCGTGGCGACGGCCCTTGTCGGCTACGAGCTGCCGATCAACGTGGCGAACATGCAGCTCTACGCGACAGGCGGACTTCGCTACCAGCACAACAAGGTGGAACTCGGGATCGATCCCGTGTTCTTTCCGGCGATCGACCGCAGCGGTTCGCAAAGCTGGGCCGATCCCATCGTCGGGCTCACCATGCATTATGATATCACCTACAAATGGTTCGTGGACGTCATGGCCGACGTCGGCGGCTTCGGCGTCGCTTCCGACATCACGCTGCAGGGCACCGCGACGGTCGGCTACAACTGGACGGACAGCCTCGCTTCGTCTTTCGGCTACAAGGCCCTCTACACCGACTACGAGGACGGTGGCTTCCAGTACGACGCCACCCAGCACGGCGTCTTCACGCGACTGGCGGTGAAGTTCTAGCCGGAGTCCGGCTGCGGTCCGCCGCAAGCTACGGCCGTGGAACCGTAACATACTTCCTTTCGCGCCGCCGAATGCACACAGATTGGCGACCTCATGAAAAACGACCGACGGGGCGGTCGACAAGGAGAAAGCAATGAAACGCGCGACGAGACGGGTTTACGCTACTGCTGCGGTGCTACTGATGGGCTGGGGGGCCGCATACGCCGAAGCACCGAAGACGAAGATGGCCACGCCGATACCGGATTCGATCGTCACGCCGGAGAGCGTCGACACCAGGATTGGCAAGCTGAATTTTTTTGACGGCTTTCCGGACGACGCCACTTCGGAGAAGATCTATGACAATCTCGATTTCATGCGCGGCGTCGATGCTTTTCTCAATGCCATGCCCGGCGCTTCGGTCGAAGCCCTTCGGGTTGGACTGGCCGGCCAGGGCGCTGACAACAACCAAACCATTCTGATATTCGAAAATCTCATGGATTCGCATTCGCTGTTCCTGACCGGCAACACCGAAAGCATCTACAATCTCATGTGGCTCGACACTAAGGCGGGTCCGCTGGTCATCGAAACGCCGCCCAACATCCTCGGCATGATCGACAACCACTGGTTCGAATATGTCGGCGATGTCGGCAATGCCGGCCCGGACAAGGGCAAGGGTGGAAAATACCTGCTCTTGCCGCCGGGCTACGACGGCGTGGTCCCCGAGGGTTATCACGTATTGCGGTCCTCGACCTACGGGAACCTGTTCTTCTGGCGCGGCTTCCTCGAAAACGGCAGCACGACGACGGCAGTCGAAAACACCAGGAAATTCGCCAAAGTCTATCCGCTTTCGGAAGCCGGCAATCCGCCGCCGATGAAGATCGTCAACGTCTCAGGCAAGGAGTTCAACACGATCCATGCCAATAATTTCCATTTCTACGAGGAAGTGAACGACATCGTTCAGTACGAGCCAAACGAAGCCTATCATCCGGAGGTGCTGGGACAGCTCGCCGCTATCGGCATCGTAAAGGGCAAGCCCTTCGCGCCAGATGCGCGGATGAAGAAGATCCTCACCGAAGCCGTGGCCGTCGGCAATGCGACGGCGCGCACCATCACCTTCAAGACGCGAATGAAGGACGCCTATTATTATCCGAACAGTGCCTGGTTCACCGGCTTTGTCGGCGGCAGCTACGAGTTTCTGCTGCAGCCCGGCGTTCGCTATCTGGATGCCCGCGTCCTGTTCCACTACTACGCGACGGGGATCACGCCGGCGATGGCGATAAAGCGCGTCGGCATCGGTTCGCAATATGCCGGCGCCACGACCGACAAGGACGGCAAGCCGTTCGACGGCGGCAAGACCTATAAAATTCACCTGCCGCCAAACATTCCTGCAAAGGAATTCTGGTCGTTTGTGGCGTATGACAACCAGACGCGTTCGATGTTGCAGACGGATCGGCAATTCCCCAGCATCGGAAGCGACAAGAAAGACATCGTGATCAACGCGGACTCGTCGGTCGACGTCTGGTTCGGTCCGACGGCGCCGAAAGGCCATGAGGCCAACTGGGTCCAGACAGTGCCCGGCAAGGGTTGGAACGTACTTCTTCGCCTCTATGGGCCCCTTGAGCCATGGTTCGACAAGACCTGGAAGCCAGGCGAGTTCGAACCGGTCGAGTGACGCTAGAATATGCGATGAACTCCAATGCTGATCCGACTGGTATGTCGGATCAGCGTCGGCCGGAAGCATGCGTGCGCCCCCGGCATCAGCCACGGCGCCTTGAGCTTGGCTCATGCGCCATAGCAACGATCTGCAGGACTGCAGGGAGGCGGAGCTTGACGTCAAGATCAGGGCCGTCGGCACCATGGATCTACCTGGGTCTCCTCGCAGCTCAGACCGCCGCGGCCCTGACCCTGTTCTGGATCGTGTTCCCCATCTTTCATGGCTTGGTCACCCACCTCGGTGAACGGCAGACGCTGGATCTCTCGGACCAGGTCGGGATTGTTGCCAGCGCCGCGCTGCTTCATTGCTGTTACTGGACACGGTTGAAATGGGTGCCGGTCACGTCGCCGTTTCACAGTGTCTTCGTGGCGCATCTCCTCTTCTTCGCCAGCCGGGTGAGTTTCTTCTTCGGCGGTGCGCTCTTCTCGGCCATCTTCTTCAGGCATCTGCCGGAACTCGACGCCTTTCCGCCATTCGCCCAAGCGTTCGTGAAGAGCCTGTATGTCGCGGCGACGCTGTTCGGACTCTTCTGCTACTCGCTCGAACTGGATCGCTTCGGGAAGGCGATGGAGGATCGGCCGCCAGAGCGCAGCGAGTAGCTTCCACATCCATCGCTGCGGCGACGCGTTGAACGCCGGCTCCTACGGTCCGTGTAACCGTAACATACTTCCCTTCTCACCCCCGAAAGCGCACCAAATGCGTGCGGAGAGTTTCTCCGACGATCAATCGTTCACGATGGGGGTAGCATGTCGACGAGAACCAGACTGTTAGGAGGGGCGCTGGTCGCGTTCCTGGCGCTCAGCGGTGCGGCCCGTGCCGACACCATCAGCTTCGCCGACGCGGTGAGCACGCTCGCCAACGACTGCGGATCCGACATCAAGAAGTTCTGCAAGGGCCTGAACCTCGGGAGCGGCCGCATCCAGAACTGCCTCGAGGCCCATGCCGCAAAAGTCTCGCCGACCTGCACCTCGACACTGGCGAGCGTCACCACCTCGATCGAGCAGCGCCTTGCCGCCCAGTCGTCGTTCACCGCGATCTGCAAGCACTACGTCGCGCAGTTCTGCAGCGGCGTGGTGGGCGAGGGAAACATTCTTTCCTGCCTGAACAAGGCGACGCGCGTGAACGAAGGCCAGTGCGGCCAGGCGATCATCGACGCCGGCTGGCGGTGAACGATGTTGAAGGGACACAGGATCATGAAGAGCTTTCGACTTGCGACGATATTTGCCGCCGGGCTGCTGCTGGCACCCGGCCACTCGTTCGCCCAGGAACTGAGCGGTCCGCAGGTGGTGCGCACGCTCGGCAGATTGCAGGGAGGGGCTCCCGGCATCGACATTGCGTTGCTTATGGAAGAAGCGGCGGCGAGCGCCGGCAAGGGTGTCGCCGCGCTTCCCGACTGGCAGAAACTTTCGAAGCTGTCGCAGCTCATCGTCGAGATCGACTTCGAGAACGACTCCATCGCCATCGAACCGAAATCCTATCGCACCGTCGGCATGATCGCCGACGCCCTGCATCATCCGAACCTGCGGCGCTACAAGTTCCTTGTCGTCGGACACACGAGCTCGACGGGCGACGCCAAGCACAATCTGGACCTCAGCCAGAAGCGGGCGAACGCAATCACGGAGGCGTTGTCGACGACCTTCGCCATCGCCCCGGACCGTTTGTTCGCGATCGGCGTCGGCGAGGAGTGGCTCGTGGATCCGTCGAACCCGCAGGCCGCCGACAATCGGCGCGTCCAGCTCGTGAACCTCGGTCTCGTGAAGTAGCAAAAAAGGAGAATTCTCCATGAAACGCCATATACGGATCGGCACTCTCGCCGTAGCCTGCCTCGTGTCGTTCGCAGGAGCGGCGCAGGCCGAAGACGCGATCACGGCACCCGCCGCCAAGACCATTGGAGCGACCACGGCCACGAAGATGGTGCCGTCGCTTGCCGTCCTCAATTCCGGCGGGGCGACGCTGGTCGACGGCAAGCTGACGATGACGGGCGTCACCCCGAACTCTATCGTGTTCGCCGACCGTCCCGTACGATCGGCCGGACATGTGCTCACGACCGAGTTCATCAAGGAATGGGACGAGGGCAAGGACAGCTTCGCGGTTGACCCGCCGAACGCGACGATCTCCGTCATGAGCAGCGATGGCACCGCTGTCGAAGACGCGGTCGTGGTCCTGACCAAGCCAAAGCTGGAGGGCGGCACGCTGACCTTTGACGTCCAAGTTCTCGAGGGCGAACTCGCAAAGGCCAATGGCCCGGCTTCGCTTTTCATCGACATGTTCGTGGCGCGCGCCGGAATGGGGCGCGTCGGCGTGGTCGGCGTGGGTGCGGTCGGCTTCCATGGGGGCTGGTATGCGCACCCTGCGGCCCGCTACGGTGCCGCGGTCGCGACGGGTGCGGCCATCGGTGCCGCGGCGGCCTCCGCGCCATACTACTATCACCCCCCTTGCGGCTACTATCCGTATCCGCCCTGCTACTGAAGTCGGGAGCGGCACATTGCAATGGAACAGGGGAGAAGCAGTCGAGGCAGATGGAAGTCGGCTGCGGGCGTTCTTGCCGCCGTCCTCCTGGCGTATCTGCTCGTCTGCTACCTGGTCATGCCGGAGTTTTGGATCTTCCGCGACCGGAGTACCGTTGCCGATCTCAGCCGGATGGTCACCACGACCGACGACGACATTCCGGGCGACCCGATCAACGTCGGCGTCGTCGGCCCGAAGCAGCAGGTGATCAAGGCCTTCGCCGCCTCGGGCTGGGATCCCGCC
Organism: Rhizobium sp. PEPV16; assembly: GCF_008919455.1. Taxonomy (NCBI): domain Bacteria; kingdom Pseudomonadati; phylum Pseudomonadota; class Alphaproteobacteria; order Hyphomicrobiales; family Rhizobiaceae; genus Rhizobium; species Rhizobium sp. PEPV16. Next base: position 4,939 of record NZ_VSZV01000200.1, on the reverse strand, counting down.
GACAGGATAACGTTGCTCTCCTCGGTTGAAATCGGCCTGAGCGTGGCGCTTGATCGGCCGGATCTCGACGCACCCGTCAGCCCGCTGTTCTTCGACGGCCGGAAGCAGGATCTGGCTTTCGAAAAGCCTGTCGGGCGCAGCGCGGACGAGCGCCACCACATACGCCTCTGGCGCACGGCGACCGTCGGCGCCGACGGCCAGCCTCTGTGGCTGGGCTCCGCCAGCTTCGACCGCGGCGTCGGTGTCAGCCACGACACCGGGCAGATCACCCACCATATCGGACCCGATCTCGACGCCGAGCGCGAACTGGTGATCGGCGACCTCAAGGCCGCCGGGCAGATCTCCATGACCTACGAGCGCGCAGGCGTCGGTGCGACAAAAGATGGTCGCAACGGCGGCGGCGATCCGTACTTCACCGACGGTCGAATCCTTGTAGGGGTGCTGAGATCGGCCGAAAAGCAATAGGATCGGCGGCAGCTGGACAAGGACGAGGGGAGCGACCGCATTGATGAGACTGCGGTCTTCGCCAAGCCACGCTGCTTCCTGCACGATGCTTTCACGAAGGGCTCGAGGAGGTCAGTTGAGCTGCTCTCGTGATGGCCGGTGGGGCACGCGGCGGCCATACTGGAAAAACTTCCTCGCCTGCACGTGAGCTTGCAGTCCGATAGAACCTGCCGACGACGCCAAGTGGGTCTACCTTGTTCGCAACAAGCGGAATGCGACCGACATCCAATCTGAGTGCGAATCGCTGAAAAGCTACCCCGATTTTGGCCTCCGTTGCCGACGGACTGCCGTTCTCCGAGGGATGAAATTTCTGATTCACGATAGCGCGAGACGGCCCGAGAAATACGCCAAGTAGATTGGAACCACTGCCGAACCCTTTCGGCTCAAAAGTGTTACCTATGTCTTAGGTACGTTCCGTTACCTATGTGTCGGGAATGGACAATGGAGAACTGGCGCACCGGACGAGATGAAACTGAGAACTGCTACATCATTGTTTTTCCGATAGAACCTTGATTGCGGCTTTCTGGGCATCTGGGACCGTTGGCCTGTTCGCTTTTTTATCGGTCGAGCGGAACCGACCTTCGGCGCGCGCGTTTGCGGGCTAGGATGACAAAGTCGGCGGACGACGAGGTTTGCCTCGGGTCGAAGTGGCAGCGCGATCCGAAATGCGACCCGCGCAGTAGTCATCGACCCGACACTCATGTCCGAGTGCTGGCGCAAAGCCATCCAAAAGAGGCATATGCATGCGTTCGTTCTCTATTTCGTCAGATGGGCAACTCGCGATAACGGCGAGCGAGACTTCCTCGAAAAATGATTTCGACTATTTGATAGGTAAGTGGAACATCAGAAATCGTACATTGAAAGAACAGCTGGCCGGCAGCGACGAATGGGAGGAATTTGACGCGACCCAGGAACTCCGCCCCGTATTGCTGGGGCTGGGCAATTTCGACATTTTCCATACGGAATTTGACGGAAAGCCATTCGAAGGCCTCACCGTGCGATTATTCGATCCGCAGACGCGTCTGTGGACGATCTACTGGGCTGACAGCAACGCAGTGAAACTCGACGGCGGAAAGGTTGGCTCGTTCGACGGCGACGAAGGTGAATTCTTTGGCCGTGAGGTTGTCGCCGGCAAAGACGTTATCGTGAAATTCCATTGGGATAAGCGCGACCCGAACGCCCCGATTTATAGCCGGGCGTTCTCCGCTGATGCAGGCCGAACCTGGGAATGGAATTGGTGCTCGAACTTTTCGCGACGGTGATCGACTAAGTTGGCTCAAACGATCTCGCCCTATTCGAGTCGGGACGATCGTATTCCATATCGCGGAGCGCATGCGGGCCTACTTGGATTTAAGACCGAGCGCTCATTGATCAGATTGGCGTCCAATTTCGGCGAATTTCCTTCGGATCGCTCCAGACAACCGACTGACCAGTTTTGGGCGAAACAGACGTTCGCAGGAATCGGAAGGCCCTTTCGCCCATACGAGTTCGAATCCTCGCCGGTGAAATGGCGCACCCGACAGGATTCGAACCTGTGACCTTTGGAATCGGAATCCAACACTCTATCCAGCTGAGCTACGGGTGCATGCCTAAGGCGGTTTGAATCGCCTGTCCGATGGGTGGTTCTTAGCCTAGCTTGCGGCTGGCTTCAATCGGGAAATTCTCAGAAATACGGGTGCTTGCGCTTTCCAGGGTGTTTTTATCCGTCAGCCTGGGACCGTTGCATAAAAACTCCGCCGGCCTTGCGGGCGGCGGAGCGTGATTGTTGCGGGCTGTCGTTTGGCGGCAGTCAGATCTGCATGGCGCCGGGGCCGGGGATGGCTTTCGGCGGCACCTTGCCGAGGATGATCATGCCGAGGACTTCGTCCTTGGTCACATCCTCGGTGCGGGCGTGGCCGACGACCTGGCCGTTCTTCATCACCGAGACGCGGTCGGCGAGGTCGAAGACGTCGTGGATGTCGTGGCTGATGAGGAAGATGCCGATGCCTTCCTTCTTCAGCTGCTTGATGAGCTCGCCCACCTGCGCCGTCTCCTGGGGGCCGAGCGCTGCCGTCGGCTCGTCCATGATCAGGATGCGGGCGTTGAAGAGGATCGCACGGGCGATCGCCACCGATTGCCGCTGGCCGCCCGAAAGCGCCTTCACCGGCTCCTTGAAGCGCTTGAAGTTGGGGTTGAGCCGCCCCATCACCTCGCGGGCCGAGGCTTCCATCGCGACGTCGTCGAGCGTGCCCCAGCGGGTCTTCAGCTCGCGGCCGAGATAGAGGTTGGCGGCGGCGTCGACATTGTCGGCGACGGCGAGCGTCTGGTAGATCGTCTCAATGCCGTATTTCTTGGCGTCGCGCGGATTGCGGATGTCGGCCGGTTCGCCGTTGATCAGGATCTCGCCGCCATCGCGCTTGTAAGCGCCGGAGAGGATTTTGATCAGCGTCGATTTGCCGGCGCCGTTGTGGCCGAGCAGGGCCACGACTTCGCCGGGGTAGAGATCCACAGAGGCATTGTCCACGGCGTGAATGCCGCCGAAGGAGATCGAGATGTTTTTCAGTTCCACGAGGGGAGTGCGTTGATCAGCCATGTCTTGGGCTCCTCTCACTTGGCACGGGCGCGGTAGACGGTGTCGAGCCAGACCGCCACGACGAGGACGGTGCCGACGACGACGCTCTGCAGCGGCGTGTCGACATGCGCGAGAACCATGCCCGATTGCAGGGACTGCATGACGAGCGCGCCGAGCATGGCGCCGGCGATGGTGCCGGTGCCGCCTGCCAGCGACGTCCCGCCGATAACGGCGGCGGCGATGGTGTAGAGCTCGTCGAGCGTACCCTGCGAGTTCGTTGCGGCGTTGAGGCGGGCGGTGGAGATCGCCGCTGCAATGGCAGCAAGAATGCCCATCAGCGCGAAGATGCGCACGGTGACCCAGCGCGTCTTGATGCCGGCGAGCTCGGCCGCCTCGGGGTTGCCGCCGATCGCGAAGACGTAGCGGCCGAAACGCAGCCTCGTCGCGATGAAGGTCATGATGATGCCGACGACGATTGCGATCAGGACCGGCACGGCGATGCCGTAGGGAATATCCAGGCCGGTTTCGGGCCAGGGAATATTGTTGGTCTCGGCATATTTCTTGGCGATGTTGATTGGCCAGTAATAGCTGTTGGCGACCCAAACGGCGCCGAGGATCAGCACGCAGCTCAAGGTGGCGAGGAAATATTCAGCCCACATCGGCCGGCGCGGAAAGCCGAAGCGGCGGCGCTGCCGGCGCGAGCCGACGATGCTGGCTACGACGAAGAGGCAGGCGGCGATGCCGACAATCCAGCTCCAGGTAGCGCCGATCGAGCCCTCGGCGCCGCCGCCCATAATGCGGAAGGTCTGGTCCATGGGGGCAACCGTCTGGCCGCTGGTGACGAGCCAGGTGGCGCCACGCCAGACGAGCAGTCCGCCGAGGGTGACGATGAAGGAGGGGACGTTGAGGAAGGCGATGATAATGCCCTGGAAGGCGCCGATCAGGCAGCCTGCCGCCACGCCGACCAGCAGCGTGATCGCCCAGGTGAAGGGACTGTCGAAGCCGATATATTCCGGCAGGATCTTGGACTGCGTCACGCCCATGATCATGCCGCAGAGGCCGAGCACGGATCCCACGGAAAGGTCGATGTTGCGGGTGACGATGATCAGCACCATGCCCGTGGTCATAATGGCGATATCGGTCGTCTGAACCGAGAGGTTCCAGAGATTGCGCGGGGTCAGGAAGAGGCCGCCGGTGATGATGTGGAAGCCGATCCAGATGATGATGAGCGCGCCGATCATGCCGAGCAGACGCGTGTCGATCTCGGTGGCGCGGAAGAAGCGGGTCACCGGACTGGCTTCCGCCGTTCGCGGCCCGCTTGATGTCGTTGATTTTACCATTTCGGCCATGGGTTTGCCGTTCCCCAACTTTTGTTTGGACGGATGCGCCGGCGTGCCAGAAACTGCGGCGTCATGCGTCTGTTCTTCAACTGGCCATCGCGGAGCTTCCGGAAACTGGGTCGCGTGGCGTCGCGACGCTTCCGGCAGGGAATGAAAACCCGCGATGGCGCGGCGAGGCGGAGAAATTTCGTCGATCGAATTCTCATCCGCATCCGGCGCCGCAACGGTGTTCCGCTGCGGCGCCGGCAATTTCAGTGCAGAGCTTGCTTACTTGCAGGCAGCGACTGTGTCGGCCTTCACGCCCTGGCAGGCTTCAGCCTTGGAGATCCAGCCGGCGTCGATGACGAGGTTCAGATTCTCCTTGGTGATTGCAAGCGGCTTCAGGAAGACTGACTGCATTTCCACGCCCTTCGGGCCGCCCTTGAAAGCCAGGGCGCCGTCGATCTTGCTCATGTCCTTGCCGCCGGCGAGGTCGAGAGCGATTTCGGCGGCGCGCTGGCCGAGTTCGCGGCTGTCCTTCCAGACAGAAACCGTCTGCGTGCCG
>NZ_VSZV01000176.1:0-10469 GCF_008919455.1 Rhizobium sp. PEPV16 | reverse complement strand
ATAACAGCCGATCTCGAAAGGGTTCGGCCGGCGGCCGTGCTGGCGGAGATAGGATGCTTCGTCAAAGCCCGGATGCGGCAGGCTCAGCCCTGCCCCATCGACCGCCGCCACGCGCTCGAAGGCAAGGCCGACGCTTGCCAGCAGGCGCTCCATTCGAAACCTGCGCAACGGCGCACGGTCGAGATTGATCAGGTAGGTGTTCACCCGCAGGCTGACCGGATGAAGGGCCGGCATAAGGGCGGCAGGTGCGGCGCGCATGTTCATGAAAGAGCTGACCTTCGACTTGGCAATGATGGCGCCAAGCCTGCGCTCCAAACCTCACGGGGACCTCGCTGGAACTATACATTTTCGTAAAGTGCGGCGATGGAACGGCGGGGGCTGCATTCTTACGGATTGGTATGATCCCGGCAAAGGACACGTAACAATGTCGCGTTACCAGCTCTTCTGCGGCATGCAGTGGACGCCTCCCTTCCCGCGATCGAAACGACAACCCCGCGCCTTCGATGACGACAGCGACCCACTGCGTGCCGCGCCGCATGGGCCTTGGCAACCGGAGTCCTGGGGATCCGGCTAAGACGGCGGCCCGACCTCCGTCATTCCAGGCCTTGAGCCTGGAATCCATGCCCACGGCTGACGGAGGCGAGAGTGGATCCTCGGGTCAAGCCCGAGGAGGACAGAGCGGGGGTGAGTTTTGGAGTTGAGCAGGCGGGCCTGATGGCCGGTTGAGAACTTCTCTGACCGACGCGATCGTTAAATTGATGGACAGCCGGATCGTCTGGATCGCGCTTCCAGGCCGGCATCACCGATCCCTGCCTGATAATTTCATCATCGATCGTGTTCCGCCCAGTTGTGTCGACATCGTTTTTCAAGAAAAGTTGCGACATGAGTGAACACATCAAGATCGACATTGACGCCCTCCGCAAAATTGGGTGGGATCATTGGGACCCTATCGGAATTCGTCAGCTCGATGATTCAGCTTGGCGAAACAACGCAGCCGATGAATACGACACCTATCTCCTTCAGGCCGCCAACATGATCCTGCAGGGCGCAACATGCGAAACGGTTGCTGCCTATCTCGATGACATCATCTCCGACTCTATGGCGCTCGGACCTCCAAGCGAATCGCGCTTCCCTGCTTACGGCAGAAGCGATCTCGGCCCTATTTGCAGGTCGATCGAGCAAGCTTCTGACACACAGGCGTCTTCGAAGGAAAAATCTTGGCCGAGAATGATTATGATGCCTTCGCGGCGGCTTATGACGCCGATAACGAGGTCAATGCCTGGAATGCCTATTACGAGCGGCCGGCTATTCTTGCGCTGGTTGGCGACATCGCCGGGCTTTCCGTGCTCGATGCGGGATGCGGCGGCGGGGCGCATGCGGCAGCGCTGATCGAGCGCGGGGCTGTCGTAACCGGGATTGACGCCAGTGCGGGCATGCTTGAAATCGCCCAACGTCGCCTGGAAGGTCGCGCGCGCCTGCTAACGGCGGATCTCAACGAAGCATTGCCGTTTGCGGACAAAGCTTTCGATCTGATCCTTGCCTCGCTGGTCATGCATTACCTGCCCGACTGGTCGAGGCCCCTTTCGGAATTCAACCGGCTGCTGCCCGACGGCGGACGCCTGGTCTTTTCCACCCACCATCCCTTCATGGATCACGCCTCGACCGGCCGCGACAATTATTTCGAGACCTACAGCTTCGATGAGACCTGGCAACGCGGCGGAAAGGATATCACCATGCGCTTCTGGCATCGGCCGCTGCATGCCATGTTCGACGCGCTGAAGTCGGCCGGATTTCAGATCGACACCGTCAGCGAGCCTCAGCCCGATCCGCAAGCCCGCACGCTGTTTCCGCAGGCCTATCAGAGCCTGACGACCAAGCCGCGGTTTCTCTTTTTTCGGTGGTGAAAGCATGAAGTGCATGAGGCGCATTTTTCTCTGGGTGCTGGCGGCGCTAAGCCTAACCTTTGCTTCAGCGGCAATGGGTTCCCCGCAGTTGATCAACTGCACAGGCGACTGGACGAAGACCGTCGAGTCGCTCGAGCCCAAACCTGCCGGGCCGATGAGTTTGTCGCATATTCGTTGTCTGCGCATTACCCACAGCGGTTACCCGGTCTCGCTGTCGCCCGATGGAAGCAAGATATTCACCTTTCACGCCCTCAAAGGGCTGTGGGTCGGCGGCGTTGATCGAGCCGGTGCCGACTATACATTCCCCGTGCGTGTGTCCTCATCCATCTGGACGACAACGGTGCCCTTCGAATGGCTGGCCGACTCATCCGCGGTATTTGGCGTCGCTCAAGACAAAAACCGTGGAGGCTTCGCGCTTGCAGGCTTGCAACCGTACCTGTTCACGGCCACCGGGGGGCAGACACGCTTGCCTGTTCTGTCACATCCGAATGGACCGCTCGACGAAATCTTTTGGATCGGTGGCACCGGCTTGGCCTTTGCGACATTCGGCACCCGGGGTTCCTACTACAAGCCCGAGCACGAAGACCTACATCCGACGATAGCTCTCGTGGACGCCAAAGCGGGCCGGGTCCTTGATGCCGTTGAAACGCCAACGATCCCTAATCTGCCTGACTATAAGCGCTTTGTTGCGGCGTCTTCCCGGATCGACCGGAGCGGGCAGGCCCGTGTGCTGACAGCCTGGTTACCGGATACTTGGATGCTCTGGGATCAGGGCGACAAACCAAGGATTGTGCCGATCCACAATAAGGCAGAGCATCCACGCTACACCCTTTCCATGGATGGAAGCAAAGTGCTGATCATGGGAAATCTCAGCGCAACCGGATGGATTTGCGAGTTTCGAACTCCCTGCCCGCCGCCAACGCCGCAAACGGGAGTGATCGCGGAGTTAAGGGAGGTGATCTCGGGTCGGTTGGTTTGGTCGATAACGGGGAAAGCCGATATCTTCTCCACCAGCCGCATCCCCGCGATCAGCCCAGATGATCGCTACGCTCTCATAACGATGCCAAGCGAAAAGGACTACGTTACCCTTGTGTCGATGATTGACGGCTCTGTTCTTCAGCACTTTCAAATGCCCGGTTGGGCAAACCCGACCCTTGGCTTCTCGCCGGACGGCAAAGAGGCCTGGATCACAGGCGGGTCGACAATGGCTACCTTCAGTCTCGCAACACGGCAATGAATTGTCGGACGCGCGGAGCCGGCTCCTTCCTCGGCTAGCGTTCCCGCAATAATCGATTCTCAACACTTTCAGGGCGTCAGGTGAGTTGAGCGAGGATATCGTCGACGACACTTGGGACGGTACCCGTCGTGTCGATATTGATGCCGATGGGAAGATATTCCCGGGTATGATGGTAGTGGAGCACCAGCGCCCGCTCGGCCGGCTCGAAGCCCGGCTCATTTGGCCGCCCATCCAATCGTCGGTTCAAGGTCTCAACGTCTATATCGAGCACGAAAACCTTATCGAAAAGGTCCAGGAATTTGTGGAAATTGCGCGAGCCGCCACAGAAGAAGGTGGCAGGATGGGTGGTGTCGGCAGCAATAGCGCGGACCTTGTCGACAGGCCAGATCCAATGGGCGTATCCCCAAACGATGCGGTCCGCGCCTTCGGGTGGTCCTGCGAGTGCCTGGCCCGTCTCGGGGTCGCCGACATAGGCCAAGACCCGGTCACCATGAACGACATGGTAGCCCCGCCGCTCCAGTTCGGTAGCGACAGACGTTTTCCCAGTGCCGGAACCGCCTTCGATCAGATAGTTCTTGATTCCCATAGGCGCCGCTTATCATGGACTTCGATCTGGTGAAAAGACACTCTACCTGGGAACGCTTCGCCAACGAAATGACGGCGCGGTATCATAGCGGTGCAAGCTGACATTGCGACTTCCCCGGAAACCACTACTGTTTGGGCAGGCGACTGCTCAACGGAGTGTTCGATATGGATGAAGAAATTTCGGATCGTGTGATTGAACAACGGTTGCGAAATCGAGTGATCGACGCCATCGAAGTTCTCGCTCGGGGAAACGAAGGGCTCATTGAGGTCAATTACAATGAGTTCTTTTTAGCGTTTTACGACTGCTGGGATAATGGACGGTTGATCAGGTGGCCAAATAACGCGTTCACGGACGAGGAAGAACAGACCGTCAACGACCTGGGGGGAATGTTGGAGGGCATCACGACAGAAACACTGCACTTCCAAAGCGAGGCGGAATACATCCAATCAGGATGCGCTGAACGGATCAAACCAGTGGCGCAGCAAGCTCTGAAGTTGTTTCTGACGCGAGGCCGATTTAGCGAGGATTGCGAGGAGCTAACTCCAGCTCTCAATGCATCCCAAACATAAACCGAAACTTCCGCTTTCACTCTCGTGAACTACATGGACAAAAAGCAAGTCTGCATTGATCGCTTCTGGCGCTTTGCGGTGACGTTTCGACCGCAAACCCGGCGGCGGGGCTGCTTCTGGTGGTTCATCTTCGAAAGTGGACGAAATGTTCCAATCCATTGTCACCCATTGACGTGAACAGGTTTCACCCCAATACGGTCAGGCCAGCCAGACGACAACAGGAGTGCAATCGTGAGCGAACCAACCGTAGCAGATGCAACAAACCGCATTTATGAGTCGCTCCAGGCGGACAACGTCGACATCGACGTGCATATCGCGACGCTCAAGGCAGCGTTAACGCGGGCGGGTTTAAATGAGGCCGTATTCGACCCGGCTAGACTCGTGCAGAATAACCGTTCCGGCAGGAAGCGAATGCAGGCCTACTTCCGGCAGCGCGGTGTGATGGTGAAATTCTCAGCCTCGTGAAGCCTTCCAGACGGCTTCGCACCCCCCGCTGAATGGCGCGACAACGGTGCCAGAATTCGGGCGGCGCCGACCCCGTCACTGCTTGTTCTTCCAATATTTTTGCCAGAGGTCGAGCCTCAGCTTCAGCGGATCTGCTCCGAACGTCACGCCGTGATTGGTGAAGTCGATGACCCTGTGGACGAAGGGGTCGTGGTGAGGCCATTTTGGCCGTGAGCCTCCATTGGGGTCACCGCTCGTTGCAAATTGGACCCAGTAAGCACTCGCCAATGTGGCCATGGCCCAGTCGGCAGGCGTAACCTTGTCTTTCACCAGTGCGTCTGGAATGTTGAGCGTATAGGGAATTTCGAAGCCGTGCAGAGTGCCTTTCCATGTCGGATCGTTACGGAGGGCCTCGGCGACATAGGAGAAACGATACCACCACGTCGGCTGACCAGCGCGGATCATCTCGTCAGCGAGGTGGCGGGATGGTTCAACAAGCGTTTTATTGGCCAGAACCTGCTGCTTCAGTTCATCGAGCGTCTGTTGGCCAGTCGGATCGTAGAGGGTGCGGGCTTCGGCGGCATGGTTCCCGAACAGCGCGAAGAGATCGTCTTTCGTCGCGGCTTCACCAAGACCGAGATCTCGATTATTTGCCCCGACGATGACGGGAACCGGCGCCTGCCGGCCTGCCGCAAAAGCCGCTTCCGGCGTTTCGAGCAAAAACCGTCCGTCAATGATCGGGCCTGAGACGCCGATGACGGGCTTGCCGGTCGACATTCCCTCCAGCACGTCATGTGCCGATGCGCCTTCGGTCAGCTTTTCCGCAGGCAGCGCCCGAAGGGCGGTGAGAGCGTCGGCATCGCTTCCATTGATACCCAGAGAAGCCGCATAGTCCAACGCGGTTTTCTCTGCCGCTGTCAAGGGTGATAGAGGCGTGCTCTCAGCACGCGCGGTAGGCAGACCCGGTGACTGTAGGATGGCGCCGCGGAAAAGTCCCCGTGACAATGGCGATATCATGTGCGCCATCACCGAGCCGCCACCGGCCGACTCTCCGAATAGGGTCACTTTCTTCGGATCGCCGCCGAAGGCTTCGATATTTTGCCGGACCCATTTCAAGGCTGCGAGCTGGTCCATGTAACCATAATTGCCGACGGGCTCGTCAGGGGATTCCTTCATCAGCGCCGGATGGGCAAAGTATCCCAATCGGCCTACACGGTAGTTCATGCTGACGAACACAACTCTCCGGGAGGCCAGCTGGTCACCGGGATACTGAAGGGTGTTTCCCTGGGCAAGAGCGCCGCCATAAATCCAAACCATCACCGGCAGGGCTGTCCGGGGACGCTTGGCGGGTGTCCAGACATTGAGGGTCAAACAATCTTCTGACTTCGGCAGGTCACCGGCCTGCATGCAGGACGGACCGAAATCGCGGGCGTCCTTGGTACCGCTCCATGTCTCCGTTGGTCTCGGATTGCGCCATCTCAGATCACCCACCGGCGGTGCCGCATAGGGTATGCCTTTGAAGCTGACGACCGTGCCCGACCTCTCACCCTTCAGCATTCCGCTGCCGATGGTAACGGTGTCGTCTGCCGCGCCCAATTGTGGCGCCAACGTCAGTTGACACGATGCGACGGCCAAAAAGAGCAGGAACGTGCGACGGCCGTCCACAAACACTGCACTCTCCAGCGCCAAGTTGAGACAATTTGGAAGCAAAATACTCCCATGGAGCGGCAACGAAAAGGGGCATGGCCTATGCATGGCACGTCCCCTCGCCCGATCTACCGGGGCCGAAGGGCGGGTCGAGACGAGTGGCTCTCGACCCCGGCAAGACTAGGGCGAGGGGCAGCCCTCGGCATGAACCGGATAGCGCGGGAGCCCGGGCTTTCGCGGCTATTGCCTGCGGCGATCATCGATGACGCCGGTTCGACGCTCCTCGCCTTTGCGGGTATCTTCTCCGTTGACCCGTCAGTTCGCCCTCGCCTAATCTCGGGTATGGACGAGCCAGAAATTCCACTTATCGGCGGCAAGGATTCGAACGTCGTGCGCATAGGCGAAACGGTGCGGCGTGGCGGACGTGCGTGGTCTCCCGCTGTTCTCGACCTGCTGCGACACGTCGAGCGCCAGGGCTTTGATGGGTCACCGCGTGCGCTCGGCCTCGATGATCAGGGACGGGAAGTCCTCACCTATATCGAGGGTGAAGTCGGCAACGGCGAAGCCTTCCTTCCCGTTAAAGGCGGTCGCTTCGACCTCCGCCTTCCGGATTATGTCTGGCGCGATAACGTCCTCGAGCGCCTGGGAAAATTGCTGCGATCCTACCACGATGCTGCAGCCAGCTTCTTATGGAGAGATCGCGAATGGCGCCTTGAAGCCCGCCACCCTGTTGAAACGGTCTGCCACAATGACTTGACGCCGTGGAATACGGTCTTCCAGGCAGGGCTCCCGGTGGCCTTCATCGATTGGGACGCGGCAGCGCCGGGACCGCGCTCCTGGGACCTTGGCTTTGTTGCCTGGCGCTGGGTGCCGTTCTGGCGTGACGAGAAATGCGAGGCGCATGGCCTGCGAACGGGCGTTCGCGAGAAAGCCCGGCGCTTTCAATTGCTGCTCGATGCCTACGGGATAACGCCGGAGATCGGCATCATGCAGGCCGGAATCGAACGGGTTCGGCAAATGCAGCAGCATATGCGCAACCTTGCTGCAGCGGGCTCCGCATGGGAGATGGAACTGGCCAGCCGTGGTGTGCTTGATGAGGGGATGCTTGAGGTCGCCTGGATGGAAGAACATGCGATGGACCTGATTCAGCGCCCGCGCGGATGAGCTCGAGCCGAGCAGCGGCGTCCGGCGCAGGTATTCGGGTCGATCGGCACGGTTCTGGCGAAAACACATGCCCCACCCTCCGTCATCCCAGGCCTTGAGCCTGGGATCCATGCCCGTTGCTGATGGAGGCCGGTGTGGATCCTCGGGTCAAGCCCGAGGAAGACGGAGGGTGGGGTGAGCTCTGCGGCAAGTACAGCGATGGCGGATGGGATGTACGCGAATTTCGCGTCCGTCGCCCCACTCCATCACCCACCCCTCGCCCCCCGCAGCGCCGTCAGCCCCCTGCGCAGCCACAGCAACTGCTGCGGCGGCATCTGGCGCAGGTGGGCGTAGTCCATCACCGTGACGTTATAGACCATGCTGCGCACCTGCGGGCCATCAGGGCTGCGGAGAAGTATCCCCTGCAGCGCCATCATGCGGTTGCTGGCCTTGCGGGCGCGGTCGGCGAAGGTTTCGGTCTGCTCGCCCTCATGGCCTTTGACGGAGAACAGCGATTGCGCCCTCGGGCTTGGGGCCGGGATGCCTGTGGTCTTGTGGTAGCGGGCGATGGCCTCGGCATAATCGTCGCCGGCCTGGCGCTGCTCGGCGGTGATGAGGCCGTCGAGGAACATGCGGCCGAGGGTGTAGCCGGCAAAGGGGCTTTTGACCGTCTCGTCGGCAACCGTGCGGCCGAAGCCGTGGATGCGCCTGCGGGCTGATATCGCCACGCTGATATTGTCCTTCTCGGTTTCGAAGGGCTTGATCTTGCCGCAGGGAAAACGCTCGACATTCTCCTTGCGCGGCCGGCCGGCGCCCTTGTTTGCCCGTCCTGACTTCACTTTGGTGGCTTTGCCGCCCATGCTGATCGTCCTTCTATCGAATGATGCCGTTTCTGAGTGCCGCGGCGACCAGCGCCGTTTCCTTGAAGACGCCGAGCTTCATCTTGGCGTTGGCGATGTGTGTGTTCACGGTGATCGGCGAGATGCCGAGAATGGTGCCGATCTCGCAGGCGGTCTTGCCCTCCGCCATCCAGCGGATCACTTCGGTTTCGCGTGGGGTCACGTGGCTCATGGCTCCGCAGGCCCATCGATGCTGGGCACCCGCGGCATCGTCACATGCGCGCCCGACAGCGTCACCCGCGTCACGCGGTCGGGGTGGCGGATCGGCTGGACGGGCGGGCCTGCCTTGGGATGCGGATGCCAGGTGTCCTGCCTCGAGGGGAACCTGTCGCGGTTGCGATGCGCCATGTTGATGACGGTGTTCTTCTTCGAGCCGAACAGGTTGGCGATTTCTCTCGCCGACAGCCCTTCCTTCCAGAGCTTTTCCGCCTTGACGATCTTGTCTTCCGTCCAAAAGGTGATGGTCACTTGGCTGCCTCCTGTGCATCGCGCGCGGCGCGGGCAATGATCGGGTTGTCGGGAAACATGCGGGCGAGCTCCCGCTTGGCGTTGTGGCTGCCATTGGCCGCATCGCGCAGCAGCTGCATCTTGTAGGCCGGCACTTTCGGCCGCGGCACCTCGGGCTCGGCTTCCAGGCGCGGCCGGCGCTCAGCCTCGATCGCCGCCTGCTGATGGCGGCACTCTTCGGCAAAGCTTGCCGAGCTCGGGGCAAAGGCGCGGTTATGGTCCCTGACCTGGCCGGAGATGAAGCGTTTGGCGGCCCGCCAGACCGCCTCTGCCGGCAGGCCCTCGCCGGCAACGAGATAGGCGCGGATCTGCATGTCGGGATCAGTGCCTGCGGATGCCGGGAAGCCAGAAAGCATCCCCGAAATGATCTTCACCAGAGGGGAAATCTCGTGCGGCATCCACTGCTGTCCTTCTCATGCTGCTGTTGATCGACCCGGCCTCCCTCGCCTTCTCCTTGAGGTACCAGTCGCATTTGATCGCCTGCCAGCCGCGGAAGATCTGCATCTCGGCGGCGCCGACCGGATCGCCGGTCATCAGATATTCCCTGGCCTGCATCCGCGCGGCGTAAGCTGTCAGCGGCTTCTTCAGCGTGCGCTTGCGATGTTCGATGATCGCTGCCGCCAGCTCCTCGCCCAGCACCGGGCGGAGGATGTCCATGATCTCCTCACTCACCGTGTCCTTAGCCATGCGATGTGCCTTTCCCGCTCGATCCAGTCCCGACCCCATGAATGGTTGGCTTCAAACCCGTGGCCTCCGTCGCCCGCCGGGCAAAATTGACCAGGGCGCCGGGGCTCGCGGGGCGGCGGGCAAACCGACGGATCTCGCCGGCATGGTCTTGCTGGGCGGTGTCGCCCTTTTCCGCGCTTCGAAGCCGGTGGATTTCGCTTTCCACCGAGGGCACCGACGTCCCGAGAATGGCGGCGATCTCGATATAGTCCCGGCCAGTGCGGAAGAGCTCGAGCGCGTTCATGTGCGTGCTTTGCTGCGCTGGCGCGGCCTCGACCTGGAAGCTCATCGCTTGATCCTTCTTTCCGATTTCGAACGCGGTCCGCCGTTCCCGCCGGAGCGGGTGGCTCGTCCCGTGCTTGATTCAAATTCATCGATGACGACCGGAGCCGGCTCTTGCGCGAGCAAAGGCTCCGGTCGTCTGCCAGGCCGCCGCCTGGGTTTCGGGTACGACATCGTCGCGCCGGTGGGCACGACACAGTCGCGCCCGGGGATGCTGGCGTCGCCGAGGGAGGGCAACGACGCCAGCCACCGATAGCCGTCAGGGAGGGGCTGGGCTATCGGGGTCGGGGATCGGCAGAGCGCCGGGCGGGATCATCGCTTCCCGCATCTCTTCCGGGCGCGTCGGCCGATCGCAATTCTCGCAGTGGCGCTCGATCACCTCGGCGATCGACAGCGCCTTTGCGCAGATCGGGCAGCCGGTGTAGCGGCCGCTCGGTCGCAGGATCTCGCGGGCGGAGGTGGCGATGGTCATAGCGATTCCACCTCCCGGTTGGCGTTCAGCACCTGCTGCAGGGCCTTGGCGAG
>NZ_VSZV01000102.1:0-4409 GCF_008919455.1 Rhizobium sp. PEPV16 | reverse complement strand
TCGGAGGGGGACGAACCGGGATCGGGTAAGAGGATCCCGGCGGTGTCTGCCGCTTGCGCGAAAAGCTGAAGGTCTTGCGTTATGACGCCAGGCGAAACGCGCCGCTGCGCATAGCCTCGATCACCGTGCGCAACGTGTCTTCCCTGTCGTGCCCCTTCGTCGAGACGACATGTTGCTCGAACGGGCCAAGTGACGAGAATTGCTGATGGAGCGCGGCAATAGGGCCGGGATCGGTCAGCGTGTCGCCGCCGCGCTCCCGGCAGCGCCGAATGGCGACATCGAGCGGCGGACGCAGGACTACGTAGTGGAGGGGTGCCGCGATTTTCGGGAACGGTTCCAGGAACCACGGCCCGACGATGCCGTCGACGACGACGAAATAGCCTGCCGCCGCCTTCGTCAACACGTCGACGACAACGACATTCTGTTCATGCGCTTCCGGCAGATAGGGCGGGATCACGCCGTTCTTGATGAAATGCCAGAAGTCGTCGGAATGAAGATGAACCTTCGGCGAGCCGGGCTCGCGGGGCGAGCGCCTCTGCCGTGGTAGTTTTCCCGGAGCCAGGCGGCCCGGTGAGAACGAGAACTTCACCCGTGTGATCCAATCGCGCGGCATTTTCGCACGAAGCAGCATCGTTTCGCAATTAGCCGATAGGGGGTCGGTAATAGCCCGGCCATGGTCCCTTTCGTTCTGAAGAAGCCGCTGAAACGGCAGCTACTCCGGCAGTCCCGCCATCCTGAGAGCCTCGATATATCGATGACGATCGTCCGGTCGCCGAAATGGCGGGAGCACGTCGGCGAGATTGGAAAGCCGGAGGGCGGGGTCCATCAGGCACAGGCGGGCGATCGTTTCGCGGGCTTGCACAAGCCGCCCGGCCATGGCCTGGCTCGCCCCCATCACGCGCATGGCGCTCGGGTAGTTCGGCTGGTGGTGTAGCGATTTTCCTGCCCAGGCGGCAGCATCGTCATAGTGGCCGGCGCAAAAATGCGCGAGACCGATGTTGAACTGCCAGGCAAACAGGCGCGGATCCAAAGGGCTGAGACGCATGGCAAGTGTAGCGTGTTCAACGGCCTTATCAGGTTCGCCCAAGCAGGCCTTCACCCAGCTGCTGACGCCGAGCGCAGCCGCCAGATTCGGGTTGAGGAAGAGTGCGCGATCAATGCAGGCCGCACTGTCATCGAGGTCGCCGCCGACATAACCGATAACATATCCGCCGTAGGTGAGCGCAACCGCATCGTCCCAGCCGAGTTCGACCGCTCTCCGGGCCAGCCGGGTCGCTTCGGCCGTCTCGTCTGCGGGATTGAGCATCCAGCCATTGCTCTTTCGTGTGGCGTAGCAGCGTGCCGCCCGGGCATGGGCTATGGCGAATTCCGGGTCACGCTCGATCGCCTCCCTGAAAAGCCGCAGGGCCTCGTCGATGACTGATCGGTTGGTGACCGTCCGGTCGAAGGCCGCCAGGCCGCGGAGATAGTAGTCGTAAGCGTCGAGGCTCTCGGTCGGCTTGCGTTTGGCACGCTCGATCTCAGCCTCCTCCACTTTCGGCGTTATGGCGCCGACGATGCTCGAGGCGACCTGATCCTGAAGATCAAAGACATTCGCCAGGGTTCCGTCAAAACGATCGGCCCAAAGATGTATACCGGTCGACGTGTCGATGAGCTGCCCGGCAATGCGCAGACGGTCACCGGTGCGGCGCACACTTCCTTCGACCACATAGCGTACGTCCAGCTCACGCCCGACCTGCTTTATATCGACCGCCTGACCTTTGTAGGTGAAGCTCGAATTCCGGGCGATGACGTAGAGATGGCGGAATTGAGCAAGCGCGATGGTGATGTCCTCGACGATGCCGTCGGCAAAATATTCCTGCTCCGCGTCGCCGCTCAAATTCTGAAATGGCAGGACCGCAACCGATGGCCGGTCGTGATGCTTCGCCGGGGCGGGGAAGACCTGCGGCTGCGCTCCGACGTCGGCGGCCGGTGCGCTCCGCGGATGTCCGGGTCCCTGCCGCGATTGCAACGAAGCTACCAGGGAGGACGTCTGTGCTTCTGGTTCAGCCTGAAGATGCTTCTTCAAGAGCGCCCGGCAGGCTTCGTACTGGCGCAGAGCCGCGTTTTCGTGGCCCCTCAGAGCGTGGATCTGCATCAGCGCCCGATGGGCGGCCTCCACGGTCGGGTCCGCAGCGAGCAGCCTCTCAGCCAGCCCTTCGCAGGCCGATTCTTCCGCGGAGCCCGGCTCGGAAAGCGCTTGGCTCAGCCGCTCCACCAGTTGCAGCGCCTTGCGTTGATATGTGCTCTGGTAAGGTCCAAACCACTCATCCAGTTCGTCCGGAATGGCCTCGCCTGCAAGCACCTCACCGCGGTAGAGATCGGCGGCGAAGGCGAGATCGGCGGTCCGGCCTGCCTCCAGTTTGCGGTCGAAGACCGAAATGTCCGCTTCATCCGGACCTGTTATCAGCGCGACGGTTTCCTGGTCCCCGTCGATGTAGACGGGGGCATCCCCGCCGGCCGGGAACGATCGCCTAATATCGACCAGCGCCTGGCGCAGGCTGTTGCGGGCCTGCCCATTGCTTCGTCCTGGCCAGAAGGCTTCGGAAAGCAGTTCCCTGCGATGGCCGCGGCCGCCTGCAAGCACCAGGGCAGCAAAAAGAAGTGACGTCTTGCGCGTGGTGAAGCGGATTTGCCGGTGCTCCCGGGACATCACTTCAAGGCCACCCAGCAACCTGATGCGCAAAGATCGTCTCCCAGATTTAGACCGCCACCGCAGAATAGCATTTCGGCAGATAGATTTAACACCGATTTAGCGGCGGCTTGTCGAGGTTTTCCTGGCCGTTCACGCTGAACCGAACAGCCGGAATACGCCCGCGTGTCAGGCTCCCACTTGCAAATCTCACAAATGGGAGACTGAAAATGGCTCACACGGAAACTCACATCGGCATCAGTGCGCGGAAAGGACAGTTGTTCGGGTTCAGGCCGAACAGCGTGGCAATCATCGTCGCTGCACTGAGGAAGTGGCAGCGGAGCGTCGCAAGACGGAAGGCATTGGCAGATCTGACGCCCGACCAGTTGAGGGACATCGGTTATCCCCGGGATGATATCGGCCATCCCCAAGTCAATCGACCTGTGCTCGAAGTCAAAGCAGGGCTGATGACGAAGTTGATGTCGATGCGATAGTCGGAATGTTCGACTGCGCGGACGTGTCGGCTGATGTCGAGCGGCCGGAAAAAGCTCATAGCGGCCGGCATTCGCAGTATATCCGGGGCTTCGTCTGTTTTTCCGCTGCCGGGATTCAACTATGATGAGACGCTGGAACGATAGGGAAGGCACGGCATGATCGATCATATCACAATGGCAGTAAGTGACCTTGATAAGAGCAAATTGTTCTACGAACGCGCTTTCGAACCCCTCGGTTATCGCCTCTCCTTCGGGAAGGAGGGCGTGTTCTGGGCCTTCGATGTCGGCGGCAGCCTGTTCGAGATCCAGGACACCGACGACAAGCCGCCTCTGACGCGTTTGCCTTCCGGGTTCGGAGCAGGGCGGAGGTCGAGGCGTTTTATCGGGCCGCGCTCGAAGCCGGCGCCCGGGACAACGGCGCGCCCGGCCCGCGGCCGGAATATGAAGAGAACTATTATGCCTGCTTCGTTCTCGACCCCGACGGATATAATATCGAAGCGATGCTCAATGAGCCGGTGCCGCAAGGGTGAGCGCAGCGCTCCGCCCAAAGAATGCAATCGAGGGGGAGGTGGATATGTCAAGTTTCAGGAATGCCGTCGTCTCTTTGCCCGGCAAGGAGCGCGTGGCGAAGACGCCCTTCGGCGCGAGGATCGTCATCCATGCCACGGCCGCCGAGACCGGCGGCGCGTTCGGGATGTGGGAAACCTTCACGCCGCCGGGTCATGGTCCGGCCCCGCACACGCACACCCGGGAGATCGAAGTCTTTCGGGTCATTCGCGGTCTCTATCGATTCCAATGCGGCAACGAGGCGTTCGACTCGCCTGTGGGAACCGTTGTCGTTCTGCCGCCACATGTACCGCATAGTTGGCGAAACATAGGCGACGAACCCGGCCAGATGTTCGGCACGGTCACGCCAGGCGGCTGCGAGCAATTGTTCATCGATATCGAGGCTTTTGGTGCCGATACGCCCGAGAAAATCGCGGTGATCGAAGCGCGACTGGGGATCATTAACGACATCACGCTGGCCTTGGGATTGACAGGCCCGCAACCGCGCTGACCGATCATCACGATGTCAATCGGGTCTGTCTATTGTCGGCGCGATCCCTTTCGCGGCACGGCACTCTCTCAAGAGTCCTGTCGCTTGGAAATATCCGTATGTCCTAACCGCGCTGCGTCCATGTCACCGACGCGCGCATATGGTCTTGAGGAGGCACATTTGATGCTTACGATTGGCTCGATTGTCT
>NZ_VSZV01000333.1:4402-66372 GCF_008919455.1 Rhizobium sp. PEPV16 | reverse complement strand
TCTGTATTGCGATGGACCCGACGCGGCTGCGGCCAACGTCCTGTGACGAAACACCCGCTGCAGCCTGCCGAATCGCGATCACTTTATCCCAGCTTGTATGCGTTGCGAAATCCATCAATATTATGGCACATTTGGCTTTCCCCTTGCTATTGTGACACAGAAAACATACAACGAATTTCAGGGTAAAGTGTTGACGGGATAGAGTCGCCGCAAAGGCTGCCAGCCAGATCAGGACCTGGCGCCACACCGGTCATCGTCCGCCGTCTCATGCGCTTCATCCCTAGAACTCGATCCTGATTTTCCGGCTTATTGTCGGAATTCATTGGTGGATCAGCCACCACGCTCTCAGGGAGCAAACTCATCGGACCCGAACGGGTCTTCGTATTTGTCGATCACGCTTGGTTGTTGATGGTTTCGCAGCAGGTTTTATCTGAAGTGTACAGGCCCCGGACCGAAATGGTTCCGGCTGCGGTCTGGCTGCTGCCCTCCCCCTCGCATCAGGCGCGACTTTCATTATCCGGCGCGGCCACAGTGGACCGCATTCTTTCTGTCTCAACAGCAGTCGGGAATGCGCTCTCGCGGCCACGCCGAGGAGCACAGCTTTCATGGCAGACAAAATGCTTATCGATGCGTCTCACGAGGAAGAGACGCGCGTCGTTGTCGTTCGCGGGAACCGCATAGAAGAATTTGACTTCGAGTCCCAGCACAAGAAGCAGATCCGCGGCAACATCTATCTTGCAAAGGTAACGAGGGTCGAACCCTCGCTGCAGGCCGCCTTCGTCGATTATGGCGGCAACCGGCACGGCTTCCTGGCCTTCGCCGAAATCCATCCCGACTATTATCAGATACCGCTTGCCGACCGTCAGGCACTGCTTCGGGCCGAGGCCGAGGAGCATCGCCGCGACGAAGATGTCGAGCATGTCGAAACCGCACCGATGGTCGATCTTTCCAAACAGGATCAGCCGGATGTCGGCATCGTTCCGGCAGAGGCGCCGGAAACGGCTGCCGTAACGGAAGAGACCGCAGCGGTAGAGGCCGCGGCATCACCCGAGGCCACCGAGGAAGCGCCGGCCAAGAAGGCAAGGCCGCGCCGCAGCCGCAAGAAGGTCGTAGAACCGGTTGTCGAAACGACCGCGACCGAGGATGCTGTTCCCACAGACGTCGAAGCCGAAGGCGCTTCGAGCGTCGACAATGAGGATGACGGTTCGACCGGCGGCGCGATGGCTGCGATGGTGGAAACCGACTCGATTTCCGAGGACGTCGATACCAGCAAGCGTCGCCACGATGACGACGACGACGATGACGATCACGGCGAAGAGGAAGTCATCGAATCCGTCGGCGCCGAAGACGCGATGGAAGAAGTGCCGGACCGCGTGCAGCGCAAGCCGCGCAAGCAGTACCGCATTCAGGAAGTCATCAAGCGCCGCCAGATCCTGCTCGTGCAGGTCGCCAAGGAAGAGCGCGGCAACAAGGGTGCAGCCCTTACCACCTATCTCTCGCTCGCCGGCCGCTATTCGGTGCTGATGCCGAACACGGCGCGCGGCGGCGGCATTTCCCGCAAGATCACCAACCCTGCCGACCGCAAGCGCCTGAAGGAAATTGCGCGCCTGCTCGAGGTGCCGCAGGGCATGGGCGTCATCCTTCGCACCGCCGGTGCCAACCGCACCAAGGTCGAGGTCAAGCGCGACTTCGAATATCTGATGCGCCTCTGGGAGAATGTGCGCACGCTGACGCTGGCGTCCACAGCTCCCTGCCTCGTCTATGAGGAAGGCTCGCTGATCAAGCGTTCGATCCGCGACCTCTACAACAAGGATATCAGCGAAGTCATCGTTTCCGGCGAAGAAGGCTATCGTGAAGCGAAAGACTTCATGAAGATGCTGATGCCGAGCCATGCCAAGGTGGTTCAGCCCTACCGCGACATCCATCCGATCTTTTCGCGTTCCGGCATCGAGGCTCAGCTCGACCGCATGCTGCAGCCACAGGTGACGCTGAAGTCTGGCGGCTACCTGATCATGAATCAGACCGAAGCGCTGGTCTCGATCGACGTCAACTCCGGCCGCTCGACCCGCGAACATTCGATCGAGGACACCGCGCTGCAGACGAATCTCGAGGCTGCAGACGAAGTCGCCCGCCAGCTTCGCCTTCGCGACCTTGCCGGCCTGATCGTCATCGACTTCATCGACATGGAAGAGAAGCGCAACAACCGCGCTGTCGAGAAGAAGCTGAAGGAATGCCTGAAGAACGACCGCGCCCGCATCCAGGTCGGCCGGATCTCGCATTTCGGCCTGCTCGAAATGTCGCGCCAGCGCATCCGCGCTTCGGTTCTCGAATCGACCACGCAGGTCTGCTCGCATTGCGGCGGCAGCGGCCATGTGCGTTCGCAGTCCTCCGTCGCCCTGCATGTCCTGCGGGGCATCGAAGAATATCTGCTCAAGAACACCACGCACAACATCACCGTGCGCACCACGCCTGACATCGCGCTCTACCTGCTCAACCACAAGCGCCAGACGATCGTCGATTATGAGAGCCGCTTCGGCGTCGCGATCATCATCGATGCGGATGGCTCGGTCGGTGCGCAACATTTCGCGATCGATCGCGGCGAGCCGGTGGAAAACCCGGTCAAGATCGAAACCCTCTTCAACTTCGCAGCCATTCCCGAGGATGACGACGACGATATCGTCATCGAAGTGGATGAGGAGGAAGACGAGGAACTCGAGGAAAAGCCGGTCGTTGCCGAGCGGCCCGTCGCGGCACGCGCGGAAGGCGAAGCTGACGGCAACCGCAAGCGCAAGCGCCGCAGGCGCCGCCGCGGCCGCAACGGCAATGCCGAACAGCCGGTATCAGCAGGCGAAGCTGGCGACGAGGATGAGGAAGGTGACGACGAGGGCGGCGAAGGTGATGAAAACACCGAGGCCACGCCCGAGACACGCGCTGAAAGCGAGGAATCGCAGCGCCGCAAGCGCCGCCGTCGCGGCAAGCGTGGCGGCCGCCGCAATCGCGCCGAGGATGGCTCCGAACTGGCAGCTGGCGAAGCCGGTGAAGACAATGGCGGCGACGAGGACGAAGGCGACGACGTTTCGAACGACGGCACTCCGAGCCAAGCCGCAGCGGTCGAGGCGATTGCCGAACAGGCCGACGAAGGCCAGGCCGCGATGGCAGCCGTCGAGAGCGCGCCTGTTGTAACCGAAGATGTAAAGCCCGCCCGCGCCCGCGGCCGCCGCAAACCGGCCGCAGCGCCGGTCGAGGAACCGGTTGCAGAGACGGCCCCTGTGGCCGAGGCCGAACCGGAATTGGTGGAAGCCTCCGCCGATCTCGAAACGGTCGTTCAGGAAGAAGCAAAGCCGGTTCGCGCCAACCGCGAATCCAACATCTCCTCCTCCGAGCCGACGGTGAAATCCACCCGCGTCGAGAATGGCGAAGGCGATGACGGAAAGCCGAAGAAAGCCGGCTGGTGGCAGCGCCGTGGCTTCTTTTGAACGCTGATTTTCGGACGTAAACACTGAAATCCGGCCGCGGCGACGCGGCCGGATTTTCGTTTATGACGAGGGCTCGTGGCCGAGCTTGAATAACTTGGCGCAGATGTGTATATTTTGTGTTATTCATACACATGAGGCGCGAATCGTGCGGACGAATATAGATATCGATGATGCCTTGCTCGACGCGGCAATGACCGCCACCGGACTGGCGACAAAAAAGGCCACCGTCGAACAAGCTTTGCAAAATCTTGTCGAGAGGCACCGCCGAGGCAATGCCATCGCAAACCTTGCAGGAATAGGTTGGGAAGGCGACCTCGACGTGATACGTCGCGACCGGCCCGACGATAAACGGTGATCGTCGTCGACAGTTCGGTCTGGATTGCGCATCTGCGTGGGATAGAAAGCGCCGCCAGATGGCGGCTGCAGAACATCGAGGATCCGCTGGATATTGTTGTCGGGGACCTGATCCTTTTGGAAGTGCTTCAGGGCGCGCGCAATGAACGCCATGCATCGGTGATCGAAGAAAGCCTACACCAGTTCACAATCCGCCCGATGCTTGGCGACAGCCTCGCCGTCAAGGCGGCTCGTAACTATCGCCTGCTACGAGAACGCGGCATCACGGTGCGCAAGACCATCGATGTGATCATCGGCACCTTCTGCATTGAGGAAGGCTATGCGCTCTTGCACGATGATCGCGACTTCGATCCTATGACCGAGCATCTCGGCCTCAAGATCGCCTGACTTCAGAGAGCCCGATCGGACAGATGGTTGCTCCATGAAAGTGCAGAATAGGTGCTCTCGCCATCCTACCATCCCGACAGATGAGCGGCATCAACGACCGCCATCGAGGGTAAGGACGGCGCAAAGCGCTTCTATATCGCTTGGCTCAACGCAGCGAAGCGCGATCATCATCCCTCGGCGGCGATCAGGCGGCCGGGGGATAGAGCAGGTCGACGATGTAGCTGGCGTCGAAGCGGGAATCGAGCATGCCGTAGGTGGAGCGCCAGCCGCCGGCAAGACGTGTCTCGATGAAGGCATCGGCAATGCGCCCTGCCCCAAGGCGATAGAGTTCGGCGGCACCGGCGGCGAGCGCCAGCTGCTCGACGAGCAGGCGCGCGGCGCCCTCATCCTGTTCGCACAGCGCGATTGCGGCGCGCAGCACGTCGATCGTCTTCTTGCCGGCAGGGCCGAGATCGCGGGCAAGGCCGGAAAAGACCGTTTCGAACAGATCCTTGCCGCGGTTCAGCACGCGCAGCACGTCAAGCGCCATGACGTTGCCGGAGCCTTCCCAGATGGCGTTGACGGGAGCCTCGCGGTAATGGCGGGCGATCGGGCGCTCTTCGATGTAGCCGTTGCCGCCGATGCATTCCATAGCCTCGTAGATCAGCGCGGGCGCGATCTTGCAGCACCAGTATTTGGCGACCGGCGTCATGACGCGGGCATAGGCCGCTTCCTCAGCATTGCCGCGCGCCTTGTCGAAGGCGTCGGCTAGACGGAAGGACAGTGCCGTCGCGGCGGCGACATCGAGCGCCATGTCGGCGAGCACGCGCGTCATGATCGGCTGGTTGACGAGCATCTTGCCGAAGACGCTGCGGCCGCGGGTGTGGTGCACGGCTTCGGCGAGCGAGGCGCGCATCATGCCTGACGAGGCCAGCGCGCAGTCGAGCCGGGTCAGCGTCACCATGTCGAGGATGGTCCGGATGCCGGCATCCGGACCACCGAGCAGGAAACCGAACGTGTCTGTAAATTCGACCTCGGAAGAGGCGTTGGAGCGGTTGCCGACTTTGTCCTTCAACCGCTGGAATTGCAGGCCGTTGGCGGAACCATCCTCCAGAAGGCGCGGCACCAGAAAGCAGCCCATGCCCTCCTTCGTCTGCGCCAGCATAATGAAGGCATCGCTCATCGGCGCCGACATGAACCACTTGTGGCCGGACAGCCGATAGATGCCCTCGCTGACCTTTTCGGCAGCGCTCCTGTTGGCGCGCACATCCGTACCGCCCTGCTTTTCCGTCATGCCCATGCCGATGGTCACGGCGGATTTCTGCATGGCGGGCTTGTTCGACGAATCATATTTGCGCGAGAGAATTTTGGGCGCCCAGTCCTTCTGGACCGCGGGCGAGGCCGAGAGTGCCGCAACGGAGGCGCTCGTCATCGTCAGCGGGCAGAGATGGCCAGATTCCAGCTGCGATGTCAGATAAAACCGCGCAGCGCGAACCTTATGGGCCTCGTCCTTGGCCTCGGTATCGGCCTGGGGATCCCAGACGGAGGAATGCAGGCCGACCGACATGGAGCGGCGCATCAGCGCATGCCAGGCGGGGTGAAACTCGACGACGTCGACGCGTTCACCGCGCGGACCGTGGGTGCGCAGCTGCGGGGCGCCCTGGTTCGCCATGCGCGCCATCTCCTGCGCCTCCGGCGAGGTGACGTAGCGGCCCATGTTTTCCAGGTCTTCGCGGATGCCGCGCGGCAGGGCCGCCGTCAGGTCGACGATCAGCGGATCGGATCGATAGGCATTGATGCCGGACCACAGGCTCGGCTGGTTGAGTTCTGCGAGTTTGTCGTCAGTCCGGTTGGCGGAGGTCATAATTCGCTTCTAGTGTAAGAACCCGGCAAAGGAAAACCGGAAGTTATGATTCGGTTCATTCTGCTCTATCGGAATTCGGGCGAAAATGCATGGGGACATAAGCCTTTGCCCACAGCGCACGCTTGCCCCGGCGGGCAGCACTCTTTATAGACCCGCCAGAGACAGCAAGAGGCAGGGTCATGGTCTTTTTCCCCCACCGCCACCTCATCGGCATCAAAGGCCTCACCGAGCAGGATATCACCTATCTTCTCGACAAGGCGGACGAGGCCGTCAAGATCAGCCGCCAGAGAGAGAAGAAGACGTCGACGCTACGCGGGCTGACGCAGATCAACCTCTTCTTCGAGGCATCGACCCGCACGCAGGCCTCCTTCGAGCTTGCCGGCAAGCGGCTCGGCGCCGACGTCATGAATATGTCGGTCGGCAATTCCTCGGTCAAGAAAGGCGAAACGCTGATCGACACGGCGATGACGCTGAATGCGATGCGCCCCGATGTGCTGGTGATCCGCCATTCGAGCGCCGGTGCGGCCGCCCTTCTCGCCCAGAAGGTCTCCTGCTCGGTCGTCAATGCCGGCGACGGGCAGCACGAACATCCGACCCAGGCGCTGCTCGACGCGCTGACGATCCGCCGCGCCAAGGGCAAGCTTTCGCGCATCATCGTAGCAATCTGCGGCGACGTGCTGCATTCGCGGGTGGCGCGCTCCAATATCCTGCTGCTCAACGCGATGGGCGCCCGCGTGCGTGTCGTCGCGCCCGCGACCCTCCTGCCGGCCGGCATCGCCGAGATGGGCGTCGAGGTCTTCCATTCGATGAAGGAAGGGCTGAAGGACGCCGACGTGGTGATGATGCTGCGGCTGCAGCGCGAGCGCATGTCCGGCGCCTTCGTGCCTTCGGTGCGCGAATACTATCACTTCTACGGGCTCGACGCCGAAACGCTGAAGGCGGCCAAGGAGGATGCACTGGTGATGCATCCCGGCCCGATGAACCGCGGCGTCGAGATCGCTTCGGAAGTGGCGGACGGGCCGCAGAGCGTGATCGCCGAACAGGTGGAAATGGGAGTCGCCGTGCGCATGGCCGTGATGGAGACGCTGCTCATCTCGCAGAACCAGGGTCCCCGAAGCGATGGAATGATGGCATGAGCAACCCGATCGTCCTCAAGAACGTCCGTATCATCGATCCATCGCGCAATCTCGACGAAATCGGGACGATCATTGCCGAAAACGGCGTGATTCTCGCGGCCGGCCACAAGGCGCAGAACCAGGGCGCACCTGATGGAGCCGTCATCCGCGACTGCACGGGCCTTGTCGCGACGCCCGGCCTCGTCGATGCGCGCGTCCATGTCGGCGAACCCGGCGGCGAACACCGCGAGACGATCGCCTCGGCAAGCCGGGCGGCAGCCGCCGGCGGCGTCACCTCGATCATCATGATGCCGGACACCGATCCCATCATCGACGACATCGCGCTCGTCGAATTCGTCAAGAAGACGGCGCGGGATACGGCCGCCGTCAACGTCTATCCGGCAGCCGCCATCACCAAGGGCCTTGCCGGCGAGGAGATGACGGAGATCGGCCTCTTGATGCAGGCCGGCGCCGTTGCCTTCACCGATGCCCATTCCAGCGTCCACGACACACAGGTGCTGCGCCGGATCATGACCTATGCGCGCGAATTCGGCGCCGTCATCTCCTGCGAGACGCGCGACAAATATCTCGGCGCCAACGGCGTCATGCATGAAGGGCTTTTCGCCAGCTGGCTCGGGCTTTCCGGTATTCCAAAAGAAGCCGAGCTCATCCCGCTCGAACGCGATCTCCGGATCGCTGAGCTGACGCGCGGCCGTTATCACGCCGCGATGATCTCGGTGCCGGAATCGGTCGAGGCGATCGAGCGTGCCCGCAGCCGCGGCGCCAAGGTGACCTGCGGCATCTCGATCAACAATCTGGCGCTCAACGAAAACGACATCGGCGAATACCGCACCTTCTTCAAGCTTTATCCGCCGCTGCGCCCGGAAGACGACCGGGTGGCGATGGCCGACGCCGTTGCGAGCGGTGCGATCGATATCATCGTCTCCTCGCACGACCCTCAGGACGTCGATACGAAGCGCCTGCCCTTCGGCGAGGCCGAGGACGGCGCGATCGGCCTCGAAACCATGCTGGCTGCAGCGCTCAGGCTTCACCATGGCGGCCAGGTGAGCCTGATGCGGCTGATCGACGCCATGTCGACCCGACCCGCTCAAATTTTCGGCCTGAATGCCGGCACGCTGAAGCCGGGCGCTGCGGCCGATATCGCGCTGATCGATCTCGATGAGCCTTGGCTTGTCGCCAAAGACATGCTTCTCTCCCGCTCGAAGAATACGCCGTTCGAGGATGCGCGCTTCAGTGGGCGGGCGGTCGCGACATACGTCTCGGGAAAGCTTGTCCACGCAATTTAGAACCGACACGATCGCCGTCCATCCCCCAGCGGGAGAAGGCTGACTCGAGGATAGGCCACGGAGAGGCTGAGGGGGCATATGTTATCCAATCTCATGTCATGGCAGATCACGCTGCCGATCGCGCTTGCCGCCGCCATTATCGGCTATCTCTTCGGCTCGATCCCGTTCGGCCTGATCCTCACGCGCGCCGCCGGCCTCGGCGACGTGCGCAGCATCGGCTCCGGCAATATCGGCGCGACCAATGTGCTGAGAACAGGAAACCGGACGCTCGCCGCGGCGACGCTGCTGCTCGATGCGCTGAAGGCATCGGCGGCAGCCTGGGTCGTCGGCTATTTCCTCGGTGAGGAAGCCGCGATCATCGCCGGCTTCTTCGCCTTTATCGGCCATCTTTTCCCGGTGTGGATCGGCTTCAAGGGCGGCAAGGGTGTCGCCACCTATATCGGCACGCTGCTCGGCGTTGCCCCGATCATGGTCGTGCTCTTCGCCGCCGTCTGGCTGGCGGTCGCCTTCACCACCCGCTACTCCTCACTGTCGGCGCTGGTTGCCATGCTTGTCATTCCAGTTGCACTGTGGATATTGGGCAACGAAAAGGTTGCAGCTGTCATGGCGATCATGACCCTCATCTCCTACTGGAAGCATAGAGCGAATATTTCGCGCCTGATGGGCGGGACGGAAAGCAAGATCGGGGCAAAGGGATAATGGATGCGCTAAGCGCCGGACCAAAAGGCGTCGTGCTGACCGAGCGGCAAAGAATTGCCTGGCTGCGCCTCATCCGTTCCGACAATATCGGCCCTGCCACCTTTCGTGACCTCATCAATCATTTCGGTTCGGCCGAGGCAGCACTTGCCGCACTGCCGGAGCTTTCGGCGCGCGGCGGCGCCACACGGGCAATCCGCATCGCCAGCGAGGCCGAGGCGCATCGGGAACTGGAGGCGGCGCGTCGCTTCGGCGCCCGCTTCGTCGGCATCGGTGAGCCGGACTATCCGCAAGCGCTGAAGCAGATCGACGGTGCGCCGCCGCTTCTGGCCGTCAAAGGCGCGCTTGCCGCCGCCAAACGACCGGCCGTCGGCATAGTCGGCTCGCGCAATGCCTCGATCGCAGGCGCGAAATTTGCGGCGATGGTGGCGCGCGACTGCGGCCGGGCGGGTTACACCGTGGTCTCAGGCCTGGCGCGCGGCATCGACACGTCAGCCCACCGGGCAAGCCTCGACACAGGCACGATCGCAGCACTTGCCGGCGGTCTCGACCAGCCCTACCCGCCGGAGAATATCGGCCTGCTTGACGAGATAACGGGCGGCAACGGCCTGGCGGTGAGCGAAATGCCCTTCGGCTGGGAGCCCCGCGCCCGCGATTTCCCGCGCCGCAACCGGCTGATCGCCGGCATCGGGCTCGGCCTCGTCGTCATCGAAGCGGCGACACGTTCGGGCTCGCTGATCACGGCGCGGCTTGCCGGTGAGTTCGGCCGCCTGGTGTTTGCCGTGCCCGGCTCGCCGCTCGATCCGCGCTGCCATGGCACCAACGGCCTGCTGAAGGACGGCGCTTCGATCGTCACCGCACCCGCCGATGTCATCGAGGCCCTGGCGCCGCTTGCGCAATTCGACCTGTTCCCATCATCGATGGCGGAGGAACCGGAACCTGACGGCAAGGCAATGTCGGTGCCACCAGACGATTCCGATCGAAACCGCATCATCGATGCGCTCGGGCCGACGCCGGTCGAGATCGACGACGTCATCCGCCATTCCGGCCTCGCGGCATCCGCGGTCTATCTCATCCTTCTGGAACTCGATATATCAGGCAGGCTGCACCGGCATCAGGGCGGTCTCGTCTCGCTTTCCGATTGAACCTGGGTACGACATCAGGCGGCGGCTTTGCGAATTGCCGAACCGTGAGTCGAAAACCTTCGATAGACTATCTATAATTGTATTCCATCGATACTCTCCCTTCGGCTGCAGAAGACACAAGAGGTAAAATTGTAGCAAACCCCTTGACCGCGGCGATTTCCCTGTCCATGTCGGAGGGCCGATATCCATGTTGCGGTGTGTGTCGCGCTGGCTTCAACGCTGGCGTCGTTTCCTTTTTAGAGAATCATCATGAATGTTGTAGTGGTGGAATCGCCTGCCAAGGCCAAGACGATCAATAAGTATCTGGGTCCGGGATACAAAGTGCTCGCCTCCTTCGGCCATGTGCGCGATCTGCCTGCCAAGGACGGCTCAGTTCTTCCTGATCAGGATTTCGAAATGCTTTGGGAGGTCGATAGCGCCTCCGCCAAGCGGATGAAGGACATCGCCGACGCGGTGAAATCCGCCGATGGCCTGTTTCTCGCGACCGACCCGGATCGAGAAGGCGAAGCGATTTCCTGGCACGTTCTCGACATGCTGAACAAGAAGCGCGTGCTGAACGGTAAACCGGTCAAGCGCGTCGTCTTCAATGCGATCACCAAGAAGGCGGTGCTCGACGCGATGGCCGATCCGCGCGACATCGACGTGCCGCTGGTCGACGCCTATCTCGCGCGCCGCGCGCTCGACTATCTCGTCGGCTTCAATCTTTCGCCGGTGCTGTGGCGCAAGCTGCCCGGCGCACGTTCGGCCGGACGCGTTCAGTCGGTGGCGCTTCGCCTGGTCTGCGACCGCGAATCCGAGATCGAGCGCTTCATTTCGGAAGAATACTGGAACATCTCGGCGCTTCTGAAGACGCCGCGCGGCGACGAGTTCGAGGCAAGACTGGTTTCGGCGAACGGCAAACGGCTGCAGCCGCGGGCAATCGGCAACGGCGAAGATGCCGGCCGGCTGAAGGCGTTGCTCGAAGGTGCGAGCTATATTGTCGACACGGTCGAGGCGAAACCGGTCAAGCGCAACCCGGGACCGCCGTTTACGACCTCGACGCTGCAACAAGCCGCCTCTTCCAACCTCGGCTTCTCGGCCTCGCGCACCATGCAGGTTGCCCAGAAGCTCTATGAGGGCGTCGATATCGGCGGCGAGACGGTCGGTCTCATCACCTATATGCGAACCGACGGCGTGCAGATGGCGCCCGAGGCGATCGACGCGGCGCGCAGTGCCATCGTCGACCAGTTCGGCGAACGCTATATGCCGGAAAAGCCGCGCTTCTACTCGACCAAGGCGAAGAACGCCCAAGAGGCGCACGAGGCGATCCGTCCGACCGATTTCGACCGCTCGCCCGACCGTGTCCGCAAATTCCTCGATGCCGACCAGATCCGGCTCTACGAGCTGATCTGGAAGCGCGGCATCGCCAGCCAGATGGCGTCGGCCGAGATCGAGCGCACGACAGCTGAAATCACCGCCGACAACAAGGGCGAGAAGGCCGGGCTTCGCGCCGTCGGTTCGGTCATCCGCTTCGATGGTTTCATCGCCGCCTATACCGACCAGAAGGAAGATGGCGAGCAGAGCGACGACGGCGACGAGGATGGCCGCCTGCCGGAGATCAATGCGCGCGAGGCGCTCGCCAAGCAGAAGATCAATTCGACGCAGCATTTCACCGAACCGCCGCCGCGCTATTCGGAAGCCTCGCTGATCAAGAAGATGGAAGAGCTCGGCATCGGCCGCCCCTCCACCTATGCCGCGACGCTGGCAACGCTACGCGACCGCGACTATGTGACGATCGACAAGCGCAAGCTGATCCCGCAGGCTAAGGGCCGGCTGGTGACCGCTTTCCTCGAGAGCTTCTTCACCAAATATGTCGAATACGACTTCACCGCCGATCTCGAAGAGAAGCTTGACCGGATTTCCGCCGGCGAGTTGAACTGGAAGCAGGTGCTGCGCGATTTCTGGAAGGATTTCTTCGCCCAGATCGAGGACACCAAGGAACTGCGCGTCACCAACGTGCTCGATTCGCTGAACGAGGCGCTGGCACCGCTCGTCTTCCCGAAACGGGAGGACGGCAGCGACCCACGTAT
Organism: Rhizobium sp. PEPV16; assembly: GCF_008919455.1. Taxonomy (NCBI): domain Bacteria; kingdom Pseudomonadati; phylum Pseudomonadota; class Alphaproteobacteria; order Hyphomicrobiales; family Rhizobiaceae; genus Rhizobium; species Rhizobium sp. PEPV16. Next base: position 53,980 of record NZ_VSZV01000333.1, on the reverse strand, counting down.
CTGTCAGGTCTGCGGCACCGGCAACCTGTCGCTGAAGCTCGGCAAATACGGCGCCTTCGTCGGCTGCTCGAACTATCCGGACTGCAACTACACCCGCCAGCTCTCCTCCGAAAACGGCGGAGAAGCAGACGGTACTGCGCTCAACGAGCCGAAGAACCTCGGCACCGATCCGACGACCGGCGAGGAGCTGACGCTGCGTTCCGGCCGCTTCGGCCCCTATATCCAGCGCGGCGACGGCAAGGAAGCCAAACGCGCTTCGCTGCCGAAGGGCTGGAAGCCCGAGGACATCGATTATGAAAAGGCGATGGCGCTGATCTCGCTGCCGCGCGATATCGGCAAACATCCCGAATCGGGCAAGATGATCTCGTCCGGCATCGGCCGGTATGGGCCGTTTCTCCTGCACGACGGCTCCTATGCCAATCTGGAAACCGTCGAGGACGTGTTCTCGGTCGGCCTCAACCGCGCCGTGACTGTTATCGCCGAAAAGGCGAAACAGGCCCCGGGCCGGGGTGCGCGCGGCACGCCGGCGGCGCTGAAGACGCTCGGCGATCATCCCGATGGCGGCGCCATCACCGTTCGCGACGGCAAGTACGGCCCTTACGTCAACTGGGGCAAGGTCAATGCGACACTGCCGAAGGGCAAGGATCCGCAGGCGATCACCGTCGAGGAGGCGCTTGCGCTGATCGCCGAAAAGGCCGGCAAGGCGCCAGTCGGCAAAACGACCAGGGCGAAAGCCAAGCCGAAGGCGGCTGCGGCCGAAGCCAAGACCACCAAGACGGCCGCCAAGCCGAAGGCAAAGGCGAAGGCGCCGGCGAAATCGAAAAAGGGCTGACGTGAGCAGAATACCGCGGGAGAGAACGAACCGAGCGGGCAAGCGCCCGGGTAAGATCGGCCATGCCGGCAAGGATGCTCCCGCCGTCGAGCCGCTGAACATCGTCCACGGCGCCCTGCCCTCGCGTGAGGTGATCCTGCGCTTCATCGCCGATCATCCGCAGAAAGCGTCCAAGCGTGAACTCGCCAAGGCTTTCGGCCTGAAAGGCGATAGCCGCGTCGAGCTCAAGCAGATGCTGCAGGAGCTCGAGCAGGAAGGCATGCTGCAGAAGACCCGCAAGTCGCTGATCCGTCCCGGTGCGCTGCCGCCTGTCACCGTTCTCGATATCACCACGCGCGACAAGGACGGCGATCTAATCGGCCGGCCGGCGGAGTGGCCGGAGGACCAGGGCGTAGCGCCCGCCGTCGCCATTCGCCAGCAATCGCCCGCAGGCCGCCAAGGCAAGGGCAAGGCGCCCGTCGCCGGGCTCGGCGACCGCATCCTGGCGAAGATCTTCCCGGCCGTCGATCGCGGCGGGCCGGCCTATACGGCGCGGATCATCAAGGTGATCGACAAGCGCCGCGGCGCCTCGATGGGCGTTTTCCGCACAGCACCCGGCGGCGGCGGCCGGCTGCTGCCGATCGAGCGGCGCGGCGAGGAGATGGTGATCGATCCCGACTTCACCGGCGGCGCCACGGACGGCGACCTGGTCGAAGTCGAAATCGCCCGTCTCGGCCGTTTCGGCCTGCCGCGCGCCAAGGTGCTTTCCGTCGTCGGTTCCGTCGGTTCGGAGAAGGCGATCTCGATGATCGCCATCCACGCGCACGGCATCCCGCATGTCTTCCCGCCGGCCGTCATCACCGAGGCGGAGGCCGCAAGGCCCGCCAGCATGTCGCATCGCGAGGATTGGCGCGACGTGCCGCTGATCACCATCGACCCGGCCGATGCCAAGGACCATGACGACGCCGTCTATGCCGAGCCCGATCCCTCGCCCGACAATCCCGGCGGCGTCCTCGTCACCGTCGCGATCGCCGACGTCTCCTGGTATGTCCGACCCAATTCGCCGCTCGACCGCGAGGCGCTGAAGCGCGGCAACTCGGTCTATTTCCCTGATCGTGTCGTGCCGATGCTGCCGGAGCGCATCTCAAACGATCTCTGCTCGCTGAAAGAAGGCGTCGACCGCCCGGCGCTTGCCGTGCGCATGAGCTTTTCCGGGGAAGGCCGCAAGATCGGCCACACTTTCCACCGCATCATGATGAAGAGTGCCGCCAAGCTCTCCTACCAGCAGGCGCAGGCAGCCATCGACGGGAAACCGGACGATCAGACCGGACCGATGCTCGAGTCGATCCTGAAGCCGCTCTGGCACGCCTATGAGGTGATGAAGCGCGGGCGCGACCGGCGCCAGCCGCTGGAACTCGATATGCCGGAGCGCAAGATCCTGCTGAAGCCCGACGGCACGGTCGACCGGATCGTCGTGCCGCCACGGCTCGATGCGCATAAGCTGATCGAAGAGATGATGATCCAGGCGAACGTCTGCGCCGCCGAGACGCTCGAAAAGAAGCGTCAGCCGCTGATCTACCGTATCCATGACGGCCCGACGCTTGCCAAGCAGGAGATCCTGCGCGAGTTCCTGGCCACGCTCGGCATCTCGCTTGCCAAGGGCGGCAACATGCGCGCCAACAACTTCAACGGCATCCTGGCGAAGGCGGACGGCACGCCGCATCAGACCATGGTGAGCGAGATGGTGCTGCGTTCGCAGAGCCAGGCGATCTACGGCCCGGAGAATATCGGTCATTTCGGCCTCAACCTGATGAAATACGCCCACTTCACCTCGCCGATCCGCCGTTATGCCGACCTCATCGTGCATCGCGCCCTCGTCGGCTCGCTCGGCTTCGGCGAAGGCGGTATCACGCCCGAAGAAGAGGCAGCGCTCGACGATATCGCTGCCGAAATCTCGACCTTCGAGCGCCGGGCCATGGCAGCCGAGCGCGAAACCGTCGACCGGCTGATCGCGCACCACCTCAGCGGCCGCGTCGGCGAGGAATTTGCCGGGCGGGTTTCGGGCGTAACGAAATCGGGGCTTTTTATCGCCCTGCCAGACTATGGCGCCGACGGTTTCGTCCCTATATCTACGCTCGGCAGCGACTATTTCATCTATGACGAGGCGCATCAGGCACTCTCCGGTGAAAAGACCGGGCTTGGCTATCGCCTGGGCGACAGCGTCACCGTGAAACTTGCCGAAGCGATCCCGCTTGCCGGTGCACTGCGTTTCGAGATGATCAGCGAGGGCCGCGAAATGCCGGCGGCGATGCGTTCCTTCCACAAGGCGGGGCGCCGCGACAGGGGCCAGGTTCGCAAGAAACCCGGAACGAGGCCGCCGCGCGGACGGCACTAAAGTGCGTCGCAATCTTTCAGATTGGCTCCCCGCGCTATAGGTCCTTGTTTTCACGCGTGTCGCGAAACCGCTGCAGAGTTTCGCGCGACGTGTTTTAGATCCGAAGAGGAACATGCGATGAGTACACCGACCGATCTGGCTGCCGCCCGCTACGGCGATACGCCCGAGGTCGAGCGTCCGCTTGGGCGCTCCATCATGCGCGGGCTGATGAACCGCTGCCCGGCCTGCGGCAACGGCAAGCTCTTTCGCGCCTTCCTGAAGCCGGTCGATCATTGCGCCGCTTGTGGCGAGGCGATGCATCACCAACGCGCAGACGACCTGCCGCCCTATATCGTCATTCTCGTCCTCGGCCACGTCGTGGTCGGCGGCTACATGCTGACCGACCTGACTTTCGTGCTGCCGGTCTGGGTCCATCTGGCCATCTGGGCGCCGATCACCGTCATCACGGCGCTTGCCTCGATCCAGCCGATCAAGGGCGGGGTCATCGGCCTGCAATGGGCGCTGCGCATGCACGGCTTCGGTGGCGAGAGGGACGGTCCGGACGATTACGACATCCCGGGCCGGCCGAATTAGCGCCTTCACCTTCCAGACATATTTAACGTGTAGTGCCAGCCCTCCACCGACCACCACCAAATGCGGGAGCCGACGATCCTCAAGACCTGACATGGTAAGCATTTCTTGCCCGAACGGGCTTTACATTCCGCAGATGGTCACTCACATCGGAAATACTGCGAAGCGGCATCCGTCACCTGGATTTGGCACGTCCGTGTCTATCTATCTGACGGGATCGGCCGATTCGTTCGCGCACCTCTCTAAGGATGGATAAATGTCTCAGCCGAGAACCGGCACATCGGGCGATGTCGAAGAAATCCATTGGCCTTCTCTGGTGGCAGCCATCTCGTCCATATCAGCCGTTGGCATAGCAATCGGCCTCGGTCTGCCCCTCCTCAGCATCATCCTCGAAAAACGCGGCATCTCGTCCACCCTGATCGGGCTCAACACGGCGATGGCCGGGGTCGCCGCGATGGCCGCCGCACCGATCACCACCAAGCTCGCCCATAAGTATGGCGTGGCGCCGACAATGATCTGGGCCGTACTAATTTCGGCACTGAGCGCGCTCGGCTTCTATTACGCCCAGGATTTCTGGATGTGGTTTCCGCTGCGTTTCGCCTTCCATGGCGCGACGACGACGCTGTTCATCCTCTCCGAATTCTGGATCAACGCCGCTTCGCCGCCGTCCAAGCGCGGCTTCGTGCTCGGCATCTATGCGACGGTGCTTTCGCTTGGCTTTGCGGCCGGACCGCTGCTGTTTTCGATCCTCGGCAGCGACGGCATCTTCCCCTTCCTGATCGGCGCCGGCGCCATCCTGCTTGCCGCCATCCCGATCTTCATCGCTCGCGACGAAAGCCCGGTGCTCGAGGAAAAGCCGGAGCTGCATTTCATGCGCTACGTTTTCCTGGTGCCGACGGCGACGGCAGCGGTGTTCATCTTCGGCGCTGTCGAAGCGGGCGGGCTGTCGCTTTTCCCGATCTTTGCCGTGCGCGCCCATTTCACCGAATCGCAGGCCGCACTGCTGCTCACCATGATGGGCGTCGGCAACGTCATCTTTCAGATCCCACTCGGCCTGCTTTCCGACCGCATCGCCGACAAGCGGCCGCTTCTGGCCGGCATGGCGCTGATGGGCTTCATCGGCTCGATGATGTTGCCACTGTTGCTCAACAACTGGCTGCTGATGGCCGGCCTCCTGCTTTTCTGGGGCGGCTGCGTCTCAGGCCTCTATACGGTCGGCCTCAGCCATCTCGGCTCGCGGTTGACGGGCTCCGATCTTGCAGCGGCCAATGCCGCCTTTGTCTTCTGTTATGCGATGGGAACCGTGGCCGGGCCGCAGGCGATCGGCGCAGCGATCGATGTCGCTGGAAATAACGGTTTTGCCTGGGCGATTGCCGCTTTCTTCGGTCTTTACGCGCTACTTTCCGGCATCAGACTGATGTTCATTCGAAAACGGGCTTGACTTTTCGGGCGGGATTCGTAGTTTCGCGCCAGAATTTGCCGTGGAGCCCATCCGGCTTCCACGGCTTTCATTTTCTTAAAGGCAGGACGACCATGGCCAAGGCTACAACAATCAAGATCAAGCTGCTGTCGACGGCCGACACCGGTTTCTTCTACGTCACGACGAAGAACAGCCGCACGATGACGGACAAGATGACGAAGACGAAGTACGACCCGGTTGCGAAAAAGCATGTCGAGTTCAAGGAAACCAAGATCAAGTAATCACTTGGCCTGAGGGATTTCAAAAAAGCGCGCGCCTTCGGGTTGCGCGTTTTTTATTGTCCGGCTTTGTGGTTTTCACGATGATAGCGCAAACAGACAAAACGCCGCCCTTCCATCTTCGGGAAGTGGCGGCGTTTTCGTGAAAGGGGGTCGGCCAGCATGCAAAACGGCACGAGGAACCGCTATAACTTGCCTACTAGCCGACCGACCCCACGACCCAGGAGATGCGGCGGACCTGAGCATCATGGGGTATCGACAACTCCTCAGCGGGAGCGCTTCTCTTATGAGCGATAATTTGCGCAAAAATGAAAGAAAATCAACAAATTCTTAATGATGAATTTTCTCATCTTGATTCTATGGTTAAAAGTCCAGATTTGGGACATACAAAGATTTGTCGCCTCTGCTTTGGATCGAAGCGTAGCACCTGCTCTTTCCAAGAAATTCGACAATATAACTTAATAACATACGCCACCCCTCCCCTTACGTGAGGTGACGCCGCCGCAATCTATTTGACCCTGTCAGCGCTAGGCGTTTTTTATAGTCTTCATTTCATATTGAGCTACGGCCTGACGCTCTCAAGACTATCGCGCGGCAACACATCCGCGGTAACGCGGCAAATCCATTTTTGGGCTATTGGGCCGCAATTTTTTCGCCCCGCAGTGCACAGGCGAAGATTAAAAATCGGTAACAGTTCGCTTACCGCAGTGGAAAACCCGCAAATGGCGCGTATGGCGGCAAGTGATTCGTCAGGCGGCTGCGGCGACCACACGGTTGCGGCCGGTATTCTTGGCCTCGTAAAGGGCCAGATCCGCCTGTTTCATCAGCTGGTCCGGGGTCAGCACCGACGTAATGCGCGAGGCGATGCCGAAGGAAGCAGTGACGTTCAGTGCTTCTCCGGCGTGTTTCAGCATGAAGGGAGCGTTTTCGATCGCCGCACGCAGGCGCTCGGCGACGGCGGCGGCAATTTCCGGCGAGGTGTCGGGCATTACGACAACGAATTCCTCTCCGCCGTAGCGGCAGGCGAGATCGGCACCGCGGATGGTCGACCGGACGCGATTTGAAAATTCCCGCAGCACCTCGTCGCCGCCGTCATGGCCGTAGGTGTCGTTCACATGCTTGAAGCGGTCGATATCGGTGATCAGCACCGAAAGCGGCCGGCCCCGCGCCATCGAACGGTTGAAGAGCACGTTCAGGTGATTGTCGAGATAGCGCCGGTTATAAAGGCCGGTCAGCGGATCGGTCACGGCAAGCTCGATCGTCTGCTTGACGCTGGCGCGCAGGCGGTCGTTATAGCGCTTGCGGCGGATCTGCGTCAGGCTGCGGGCAACCAGTTCGTTGGGATCGACCGGACGGATGATGTAGTCGTTGACGCCGAGATCGAGCGCGCGCACGACCATTTCGTCAGCGCCCTGCTCGGTGATGATCAGGATCGGCAAGAAGCGGGTGCGCTCCAACGAGCGCAGCTGCGAGCAGAGGCGAAGCGGATCGTAGTCGTCGAAGTTGGCGTTGACGATGACGAGATCGAACGCGCTTTCGGCCGCCTCGAAGAGGGCGGCCTGCGGATCGGAGAGGGCAAGCACGTCGGCGACGGGCTTCAGCGCCTTGATGATGCGCTCCTGCGAATTGGCGCGGCCGTCGACGAGCAGGACCTGAGCGGTCTCGTCGGCGCGGCCCTCGCCTGCCCGTGTGAGGTCATCGATGCCCATCGTATGGGCGGTGTCGGCGCGGATACGCAACTCATCGCTCAACGTCTTCAGCCGCAGCAGGCTCTTCACCCGGGAAATCAGCTGCAGATCGTTGACCGGCTTGGTGAGAAAATCGTCAGCGCCGGCCTTCAGGCCGCGTACGCGATCGGTCGGCTGGTCGAGCGCGGTGACCATGACGACTGGAATATGGGCGGTCTTCTGGCTGGCCTTCAGCCGCTCGCAGACCTCAAAACCGTCTATGCCGGGCATCATGATGTCGAGCAGGATGAGATCGACCTGGTTGCGCTCGCAGATCGCCAGTGCCGTGTAACCGTCGGCTGCGGTCATCACGTCGAAATACTCCGCAAGCAGCCGCGCTTCGAGCAGCTTCACGTTGGCCGGAATATCGTCAACCACCAGTATTCGCGCAGTCATCAGCGTCTTTCCGATGCGTCAGGCATCGCCCAGATAGGTCTTGATCGTCTCGATGAATTTCGGAACCGAGATCGGCTTGGAAACATAGGCCTCGCAGCCGCCCTGGCGGATCCGCTCCTCGTCGCCCTTCATCGCGAAAGCCGTAACGGCGATGACGGGAATCACGTGCAGCTCGTCGTCTTCCTTCAGCCATTTCGTGACTTCGAGGCCGGAGACTTCGGGAAGCTGAATATCCATCAGGATGAGATCGGGGCGATGCTTGCGCGCCAGATCGAGCGCCTCCATACCGTTTCTAGTCTGGATCGTCGTATAACCGGACGCCTCGATGAGGTCGCGAAAGAGCTTCATGTTAAGCTCGTTATCTTCTACAATCATCACCTGTTTGGGCATGACAAGCTGTCCCTACGTCCGTTCGCGCAGCGGTTCGTCCCATGACAAAGGCACATGCGGACAAAAGCTGCGTGAAACCGATAGCGCACGCTACCGGTATTTGGTTGAAGAAAAGGTAACTTACCCAGCGAAATGCAAAGCAACTTCAAGACTTCGAAACAACAGGCCGCCGACCCGCACGAGACAGCGATCGCCGTGCTCGGCTGGCTTGCCGATGATCCCGACATGTTCGGCCGCTTCCTCGCCCTGACAGGGGTGGCGCCCGGCCAGGTGCGCAACGCCGTCGACGATCCCGGATTCCTCGCCGGCTTGATGGATTTCCTGATGAACCACGAACCGACGGCGATGGCCTTCTGCGCGGCGAGCGGGATCAGCCCGGAGACAGTGACGGCGGCCTGGCGGCATTTCTCTTCGCCGGGCCTCGATTCCGGAGAATACTGATCGTGACCGCCGGGGAACTCGACATCTCGCATATCCGCCTCGGCGAACGGCCGTTGATCGTCTGCGACGTCGACGACGTCGTGCTTCAGTTCATCGATCCCTTCCAGCTTTTCCTTCAGAGCCAGGGCCACGCGTTTCTGCCGCGATCGTTCCGGCTGCACGGCAACATCGTCTCGCAAGCCGACGGCGTGGAGATCGAGGATCAAGAGGTCAGCCGGCTGATCGAGGAATTCTTCGAGGCGCAAGAGCTGTGGCAGACGCCGCTCGACCGCGTCGTCGAAACGCTCGAACGGCTTTCGGAAGAGGCCGATGTCCTTTTCCTGACAGCCATGCAGCCGCGGTTCCAGAACCAGCGCCGTCGCCTGCTCGACAGGATGGGCCTGCTCTTTCCGCTGCTTGCCACCGAGCAGCCCAAAGGGCCGATCGTTCACGCACTGCATGCCAGCCGCTCCCTTCCCGTCGTCTTCATCGATGATATGGCGCGCAATCTGCATTCCGTCAGGGATCACGTCGCTGATTGCCTGCTGATTCATCTGATGCCGAACTCGCCTGTCCATCGTTTCGCACCGCCCGCCGCTGACGACATCACCCGCGCCACCGACTGGATGCATGCGGCCGAACTGATCGAGGCGCATTTTCTTTCCGGCACCTTCACGCACGCAGTTCCAGCCGCATGAGCGGACGGCCGTCCTTGCGCCAAGCTATCGTCTCGAAACCGGCGGCATCGAAGATCGCCGTCGAGCCGATGCAGAGCGTCACGGATTTCGACTGCTTCACATGATCGATCGGACAGGCTTCGAGCAGCCGCGCTCCCTGGCACCGCGCATGGTCGATCGCGCCGGCGAGCAGACGGTGGCTCATTCCCTTGCCGCGCAGTTTGGGCAGCAGGAAGAAGCAACTGACGGCCCAGACGGATGGATCATGCGCATCGCCCTCATCGAGCGGCCGCGAGACGGTGCGCGGCGAATTGAACTGCGGCACGTCGTGGCGCGGCCCGACCTGCACCCAGGCGACCGGCGCGCCGTCGGCATAACAGAGGATGCCAGGCGGCGGACCCGCCTTGATCCGCTCCCGCATATGCGCCTTGCGTTCGTCGGCAGCCATCTTGGTCCTCACCGCATGCGGCAGGCGCAACGCGACGCACCAGCAGTTATAGAAGCCACCCTGCGGCCCGAACACGACTTCGAAATCGTCCCAGCGTTCTGGCGTTACCGGCTCGAAACGAAGATCGTTATCCAAAGGCAAAGCTCCCGGCCTCTCTTGAGACTCGGAAGCTTAAGGCGTAATCTCCGGCCGTTCAATCTTTGTTCTCATCATGACGCCTGCGCCTGACAAGACACCCGGCTTCTGTCGCGACTGCCTTGCTGAGCAGAAGGGCGAGGCGCGCCGTTGCGTTTCCTGCGGCAGCCCGCGCCTCGTGCGCCATCGCGAACTCTACGCGCTGACGCTCGCCCATATCGATTGCGACGCCTTTTACGCAGCCGTCGAGAAACGCGACAATCCCGAGCTTGCCGACAAGCCTGTCATTATCGGCGGCGGCAAACGCGGCGTGGTTTCCACCGCCTGCTATATCGCCCGTATTCACGGCGTGCGTTCGGCCATGCCGATGTTCAAGGCGCTGGAGGCATGCCCTCAAGCGATCGTCATCCGCCCCGACATGGAGAAATATGTCCGGGTCGGACGGCAGGTGCGCGCCATGATGCAGGATCTGACGCCGCTGGTGCAGCCGCTATCGATCGATGAGGCCTTCCTGGAGCTCGGCGGCACCGAGAGGCTGCATCACGATCCGCCGGCGCGCACGCTGGCCAAATTTGCCCGTCGCATCGAAAGAGAGATCGGCATCACCGTTTCGGTCGGGCTTTCCTATTGCAAATTTCTCGCCAAGGTCGCCTCCGATCTGCAGAAGCCGCGCGGCTTTTCGGTCATCGGCCGAGAGGAAGCGGTCGAGTTCCTGGCACCGCGTCCCGTCACCACGATCTGGGGCGTCGGCAAGGCCTTTGCGGCGACGCTGGAAGCGGACGGCATCCGCACCATCAGCCAGTTGCAGCAGATGGAGGAAAACGACCTGATGCGCCGCTACGGCAGCATCGGCCAGCGGCTCGCACGGCTGTCGCGCGGCGTCGACGACCGCGAAGTGCATCTCAATGATGCGGCCAAGAGCGTTTCGTCCGAGACAACTTTCTTCGATGACATCTCGCGTTATGACGATCTGGTGCCGATCCTGCGCAACCTCTCCGAGAAGGTCTCCTGGCGGCTGAAGAAAAACGGCATTGCCGGCCAGACCGTGGTCTTGAAGATGAAGACCGCCGATTTCAAATCGCGCACCCGCAACCGCAAGCTCGAAGACCCGACCCAGCTTGCCGACAGGATCTTCCGCACCGGGCTCGAGCTTCTCGAAAAAGAGACTGACGGTACGAAGTTCCGCCTGCTCGGCATCGGCGTCACCGATCTCGGCGATGCCGGCCGCGCCGATCCGCCCGATCTCATCGACCAGCAATCAGGGCGGCGAGCGGCTGCCGAAGCGGCGATGGACAAGCTGCGCGACAAGTTCGGCAATAAGACGGTCGAGACCGGCTACACCTTCGGCAACGGCAAGCGCGATCACTAGCGCATAACCCCGAAAATCGGAATCGATTTTCGGAAAGGATTATGCGCAGATTCAAAGTGATAGAGCGTCCTTAGCGCGTCTGAAGACGAGCGGCGCTCTAACGCGTGAAACCTGCGGGTGATCCAGCCTATAAAATCTTCGTTAAACTTCGTCCCATAATGTGCCGGGCAAGTATTGCGTATGGTTGGGTATCATGTTCTCGCGTCTCGTCTTCGGCCTCGGCTTGCTGTCGGCCACCGCACTCGTACACCCCGCTCTTGCCGCGGATGCGCGCACGCTGCAGATCATCGTCTCGAAGGACAAGCAGTCGCTTGCGGTCTATGATGGCACCGAGGTCGTCGCGACCTCGAAGGTCTCGACCGGCAAGGACGGCCACACGACGCCGAGCGGCATATTTTCGGTGCTGGAAAAGCAGAAATACCACGAATCCAATCTCTATTCCAACGCCCCCATGCCGTTCATGCAACGGCTGACCTGGTCCGGCATCGCGCTGCACGAATCCAATTCGGTGCCGCGTTATCCGGCCTCGCATGGCTGCGTGCGCATGCCCGGCACCTTCGCAAAAATGCTCTATGGGATGACCGACCGCGGTGTCCCCGTCATTATCAGCGACGGTGAACTGGCGCCGGAACCGATCGACCATCCGACGCTTTTCCATCCGGATGCACCGGCGGCGATGCCGCTGCTTTCGGATGTCGAGTTGCGGCCCTCCATGCCCGACGGCCTCGGGGAGCCGGTACAGGTGGCGATGAACGACACGGCTGCGATGCCGATGCCGGCCGTGCCGCCGATTGCAGCGCCCGAACCCGAGCCGCCGTCCGAGCCGATCAGCATGCTCGTTACGCGACGGACACTGCGCGAGACGGTGATCGGCATCCAGACCCTGCTAAACCAGCTCGGCTTTTCCGCCGGCAATCCGGACGGCTTGCTCGGTCCGTCGACCGTGCAGGCGATCAAGGCTTTCAGGACATTGCGGCCGACCGAATTCGCCGCCGACAGGAGCCTGGTCTCCGACACGCTTCTCAGGGAAGTCTATGCCGCGGCTGGCAGGGGCGAGCCGCCGAACGGCGTCATCATGGTGCGGCAGGCTTTCAAGCCCCTCTTCGAAGCGCCGGTGACGATCGCCGATCCGGGACTGGCGCTTGGCACGCATTTCTTCACGTTGCATGCCGTGGATGCAAAGGCCGGCACGGCGGACTGGCTCAGCATCACGCTTGAGAACAATCTCTCCCGCGAAACGATGAAGCGGCTCGGCATCACCAATCAGGAAAGCTCGATCATCACAGGCAAACCGATCGCCCGTTCGCTCAGCCGGATTACCATCCCCGACGAGACCCGCCGCAAGATCGACGCCCTCATCGCGCCGGGCTCGACGCTGACGATCTCCGATACCGGCCTCGGCCGGGAGACCGGCGAAGGCACGGATTTCATCACCATCACCCGCGGATGATCAGACAAGCTCGACGTCTACGACGCCGGGGGCGGCGCGAAGGGCGGCGGCAATCTCCGGCGTGATGCGGTATTTCTCCGACAGCGCCACTTCCACCTCGCGTTTGCCATCCTCCTTGATGACGATGAAGGAGACGAGGCCGTCACCCTTGGCGTTCAGATGGCCGGCGACCATCCTCAGCGGTCCGGAATCGCGGACATAGACGCGCAGCGCCTTCTGCATCTGCAGCGACTTTTCCTCCAGCGACTGGATCGTCTGGATGCGCAGGCCGATGCCCTCCGGCCGCTCCTCGCCCGTCGCGGTCAGCACGAAAGATTTTCCCGACTCGAGCACATCGCGATATTGGTTCAGCATTTCCGAAAACAGCACCGCTTCGAACTGGCCTGAAGAATCCGAAAAGACGATGATGCCCATCTTGTTGCCGGTGCGAGTCTTGCGCTCCTGCTTCGAGATGACGGTACCAGCAAGGCGCGCATTGGCCGCGCCCTGTTTGATGGCGGCGGAAAATTCGGCAAAGGTCTGCACCCGCATCTTCTGCAGGATGTTGTTGTAGGAATCGAGCGGGTGGGCTGTCAGATAAAAGCCCAGCACCTGGAATTCCTTGAGCAGTCGCTCGGAGGGGAGCCAGGGGGAGAACGGCGGCAGGGAGATCTTCTCGGGCCCCGACGTCAGCGTACTGCCGAAAATGTCCGACTGGCCGCTCAGCTTGTTCTCCTGGGCGCGTTGGGCATAACCGAGAACTCGGTCGAGGCCGGCTGCCAGCTGGGCGCGGTCCATGTCGAAACAATCGAAGGCGCCGGCATAGATCAGGCTTTCAAGCACGCGACGATTGACCTGGCGCGGATCGATGCGCAGGCAGAAATCCTCGATACTGGCGAAGGGTTTGTCGCCACGCACCTCGACGATATGGTCGACGGCGGATTCGCCGACGCCCTTGAGGGCGGCGAGCGCGTAATAGATGCGGTTGTCGCCGGTCTCGAAATGGCGGAAGGAGGTCTGCACCGAGGGTGCGATCACCTCGATGCCGAGGCGCTTGGCATCCTGGCGGAAATCATTGACCTTTTCCGTGTTGGACATATCGAGCGTCATCGAGGCGGCGAGGAATTCGACCGGATAATGCGCCTTCATGTAGGCCGTCTGGTAGGAGACGATGGCATAGGCGGCGGCATGCGACTTGTTGAAGCCGTAATTGGCGAACTTCGCCAGCAGTTCGAAGATATTGTCGGCCTGCGGCTTCGATACACCATTCTTGACAGCGCCAACGACGAAACGTTCGCGCTGCTGGTCCATCTCGGCCTTGATCTTCTTACCCATGGCGCGGCGCAGAAGGTCGGCTTCGCCCAGCGAATAGCCAGACAGCACCTGGGCGATCTGCATCACCTGTTCCTGATAGACGATGACGCCTTGTGTTTCCTTGAGCAGGTGGTCGATCATCGGATGGATCGATTCCAGCTCTTCGTCGCCGTGCTTGCGGGCATTGTAGGTCGGGATGTTCTCCATCGGGCCGGGACGGTAGAGCGCCACCAGCGCGATGATGTCCTCGATGCAGTCCGGCTTCATGCCGATCAACGCCTTGCGCATGCCGGCACTTTCCACCTGGAACACGCCGACCGTCTCGCCGCGCGACAGCATCTCGTAGGTCTTCTTATCGTCGAGAGGAATGGCTGCGAGATCGACCTTGACGCCGAGCTTGGCGACGAAATCGACCGCGACCTTCAGCACGGTCAGCGTCTTCAGGCCAAGGAAGTCGAACTTGACGAGGCCCGCCTGCTCCACCCATTTCATGTTGAACTGGGTGACCGGCATGTCCGAACGCGGATCGCGATACATCGGCACCAGCTTAGAAAGCGGCCTGTCGCCGATGACGATACCGGCGGCGTGAGTCGAGGCGTGGCGGTAAAGCCCCTCGATCTTCTGGGCGATGTCGAGCAGGCGCGCGACCACCGGTTCTTTCGCCGCCTCCTCCTGCAACTTCGGCTCCTCCTCGATCGCCTTGGACAGCGGCGTCGGATTGGCGGGATTGTTCGGCACGAGTTTGCAGATCTTGTCGACCTGGCCATAGGGCATTTCCAGCACGCGGCCGACGTCGCGAAGGGCGGCGCGCGCTTGCAGCGAACCGAAGGTGATGATCTGCGCCACCTGCTCGCGACCATACTTGGCCTGGACGTAGCGGATCACCTCTTCGCGGCGGTCCTGGCAGAAATCGATGTCGAAGTCGGGCATCGAGACGCGTTCCGGATTGAGGAAGCGCTCGAAGAGCAGCGAAAAACGCAAGGGATCGACGTCGGTGATCGTCAATGCATAGGCGACCAGCGAACCGGCGCCCGAACCGCGGCCGGGACCGACCGGAATGTCATGCTGCTTGGCCCATTTGATGAAGTCGGCAACGATCAGGAAGTAGCCGGGGAAACGCATGCGCTCGATGACGCTAAGTTCGAAATCCAGCCGTTCGCGATAATCCTTTTCCTCGTAACCCGGCGACATGCCGAGCGTTGCAAGCCGCATGTCCAGTCCTTCGACCGCCTGGCGGCGCAGCTCGCTCGCCTCGGCGCGTTCGGCCTCCTCGGCATCGTCGGTCGCACCGGTGAAGCGTGGCAGGATCGGCTTTCGCGTCTTCAGCGCGAAGGAGCAGCGCGTGGCAATCTCGATCGTATTTTCCAGTGCTTCCGGCAGGTCGGCGAAAAGCTTGACCATCTCGGCCCGGCTCTTCAGATAGTGATCCGGCGTCAGGCGAAAGCGGCTGTCGTCGGAGACGATGGCGTTGTGCGCGACCGCCATCAGCGCATCATGGGCGTCGTAATCGTCGCGTGTGGGAAAGAAGGCCTCGTTGGTCGCAACCAGCGGCAGGTCGTGGGCGTAGGCGAGCCCGATAATCTTCTGCTCGTGCCGCTTGTCGTAGGTGCCGTGGCGCTGCAGCTCGACATAAAGCCTGTCGCCGAAGAGGTGCTTCAGCGTGAGCAGCCGGGCTTCCGCCTGAGCGGGATGGCCTTCCTTGATCGCCACGTCGACCGGCCCGGTCAAGGCACCGCTCAATGCGATCAGCCCTTCCGTGCCCGCCTCCTCCAGCCAGGAAGCACTGATATGAACGGCTTGGTTGCTTTCGCCGCCGAGATAGGCCCGGCTGACGAGATCGACCAGCCGTTCGTAACCGGCATCCGTCGCGGCGAGAAGAACGATCGACGGCAGCTTGACCAGGGCCTGCTGGCCGCCGCGCTTTTCCGTTTCCAGCCCGTCTTCCATGTCGATCGAGACCTGGCAGCCGATGATCGGCTGCAGACCGTCTTCCATCGCCTTCTGAGAGAATTCGAGGGCAACGAACAGATTGTTGGTGTCGGTAATCGCAATCGCCGGCTGGCTGTCGCCGGTCGCTTTGTAGAGGATCTTCTTCAGCGGCAGGGCGCCCTCGAGAAGCGAATAGGCGGAATGGACCCTCAGGTGGATGAAACCCGGCGTGCCGCCGGTTGCCTCACCCGTTGAACCCTTTGCCGTATCCGCCATGACATGCCTTCCCAATCACCCGAATGAATCGGACGCATTGTCGGCATTGAGGGCGATGATGTCCAGCAGAAGTCCCGCGTCCTGAGCGCATGACTGCCATGCGATCCCCTGAAAACTTTAGAGCGCCATGACGATGAGCGAGAAGCTTGCAACGAACATTGCGATGGAGGTGAATGCTGCGATATCACGGATCATGTCAGTCATCGGGCTCTCCTTTACTCGTTATGTTTTCAATTTGTTCCATGTATGTTCCGTTGTCAACAGGAATCTTTTCCTCCTTTCTTGTATTTGGAAATCCCAGGAATAGGCGACGAATCGGCCAAAGGGCCGGCGCTCGACGTGATCGGCACCAGCCTTGCCCTTTCCCGATCCGCCGCAGATCGGTCATGGTGCTCAGGCGGCAGACCTCCTCAGGGCGACTCTTTTTTTCCGGCATATGTTCTCTTTTTGTTCTTTACATGCCGCAGCATATTTGCCAGCATCGGGCCGAGAGGAGAATGACATGGTCGATATTGCGATGCTGAACGAATTCGTCGTGGAGGCGAAGGCTGCGACCTATGTCGGCGGCGGCGTGGCGCGCGTACCCTGCCGGCCGGGTGCCCACGATATCGGTTACGAACGCGGCGACTGGCGCTATCTCGACAGCTATTTCGGCGGGACCGATTTCGCCGGACAGGAAGTGGTGTGGCTTGCCGACGAGCCCGTCTGGGCGATGAATTATTTCGGCTGCGTCATTGCACCTGATCTCATCGACGGCGCAGCAGCGGGAACGGTGATCAAGGCTGCACTTTCGGCGATGTATCGCGAGGGCCGGTTTCTTGGCGGGATGGAATTCGACCATCCGTTCGGCCGCTATATCGACAGCAGCGAAGGCGGCTGCGAGCGGTTCAGCGGCCACGAATGCATCGTGGTCGACGGCCAAAAGGCCTATATGCTCGACTATCGCGGCGGGCTGGTCATCCCCTGATCGCAGCCTTAAAGCGCATCGTGCCGGTCTGGATTCACGCGATGCGCTTTATCCCAAAACCGCTGCACACTTCTGGGCGACATGCGTCAAAAATCGACGATCTTGCCGTCGGAGATCGTCACGCGTCGATCCATGCGGCGGGCGAGTTCGTGATTATGGGTGGCGATGAGGGCAGCAAGGCCGGACTGGCGCACCAGCGCTTCCAGCGCGTCGAAGACGTAGCTTGCCGTTTCGGGGTCGAGATTGCCGGTCGGCTCGTCGGCAAGAAGCAGGGTCGGCGCATTGGCGACGGCGCGGGCAATTGCGACGCGCTGCTGCTCGCCGCCGGAAAGCTCGCCGGGGCGATGCGAGCCGCGATGGCCGATGCGCATATAATCGAGAAGCTGGCCGGCCCGCTCTCCGGCCTCCTTCCAGGAAAGCCCGGCGATCAGCTGCGGCATCATGATATTTTCGAGCGCCGAGAATTCAGGCAGCAGGTGGTGAAACTGGTAGACGAAGCCGATTTCGCTGCGGCGGATGGCGGTGCGTTTCTCGTCGCTCAGGCCGTCACAGGCATGGCCGTTGATGTTGACCTCACCGCCGTCCGGATGCTCCAGCAGGCCGGCGACATGCAGCAGTGTCGACTTGCCGGTTCCGGAAGGGGCGACGAGAGCGACAATCTCCCCTTTCGATATCGAAAAATCCGCACCCTTCAGGATCGAGAGCAGCGTACCGCCCTGCCCGTAGTGGCGCTCGACGCCGGTAAGCTGGAGAACGACGTTACGTTTCATGAAGGCGGCATTCCTTATTCGTAGCGCAGGGCCTGCACCGGATCGAGCCTGGAGGCACGCCAGGCCGGGAAGATGGTCGCGATGAAGGAGAGCGTCAGCGCCATGACGACGATCGAGATCGTTTCGCTCAGATCCATCTCGGCCGGCAGCTGGCTGAGGAAATAGACCTGCGGATTGAAGAGCACGGTGCCGGAGATCCAGGAGAAGAACTGGCGGACGGATTCGATGTTGACGCAGACGAGGACGCCGAGCAGCACACCGGCAATGGTGCCGACGATGCCGATCGCCGCCCCGGTCATGAAAAAGATGCGCATGATCGCACCGGCGCTGGCGCCCATGGTGCGCAGGATGGCGATATCGCTGCCCTTGTCCTTCACCAGCATGATCAGGCCGGAGATGATGTTCAGCGCCGCGACGAGCACGATCAGCGTCAGGATCATGAACATGACGTTACGCTCGACCTGCAGCGCCGAGAAGAAGGTCTGATTGCGCTGGCGCCAGTCGGTGATGGCGATCTGGCGGCCGGCCGCTTCCTCCACCTTGGGCCGCAGATCGTCGATATCGTCGGGGTTATCGACGAAGAGCTCGATCGACTGCACCAGCCCCTCGGCATTGAAATAGAGCTGCGCTTCCTCGAGCGGCATGAAGATGATCGAGGAGTCATATTCCGACATGCCGATTTCGAAGAGGCCGGAGATCTTGTAGGATTTGATGCGAGGGCTGACGCCCATTGGCGTAATGTCGCCATCCGGTGACGTCAGCGTAATGAGATCGCCGACGCGCAGACCAAGCTGATCGGCCATGCGGCTCCCGATCAGCACGCCGTCGCCGGAAGCATAACCCACCATGTCGCCTGATTTGATGTTGTCGGAGACCGTCTTGAGCTTGGTCAGGTCCTCGGCGCGGGCGCCGCGCACGAGAGCGCCGGTGCTACCGCCGGCCTGGGCGGAGGCGAGCACCTGGCCTTCTACCAGGGGTAGCGCCATCTTGACGCCGGGTACGGCGGCGAGCTTGCTGCTGAGGGCAGGATAATCGGTGAAGGGGCCGTCGACCGGCTGGACGATCATGTGGCCGTTGATGCCGAGGATGCGCGAGACGAGCTCGGTGCGAAAGCCGTTCATCACGGCCATGACGATGATCAGCGTCGCGACGCCGAGCATGATGCCGACGAAGGAGAAGCCGGCGATGACCGATATGAAGGCTTCCTTGCGGCGGGCGCGCAGATAACGCCACGCCACGAGGCGTTCAAAGGTGGAAAATGGCTTGCCAGCCGGACCCAAGCCGGATTTCGAACTCCGGTCCACTGCTGCCTCTGCCATTTCGCCTCCGTTACCTTAAGCCACGAACCGATTGATCGCCGCTTCGATGGTCATCGTTTCGCGGGCGCCGGTCTTGCGGTCCTTCACTTCCACTTCGCCGTTTGCGACCGCGCGCGGGCCGGCGATGATCTGGACGGGTACACCGATCAAGTCGGCGGTCGCGAATTTCGTGCCGGCCCGGTCGTCGGTATCGTCATAGAGCACATCCTTGCCGGCCTTGGTCAGTGCGGCATAGATCAGCTCGCAGGTATCGTCACAGGCCTGATCACCCGCCTTCATGTTGATCACAACGATATCGAAGGGTGCGACCGATGCCGGCCAGATGATTCCGTTATCATCATGCGATGCTTCGATGATGGCGGGAACAAGGCGTGTCGGGCCGATACCGTAGGAACCCATGTGAACGAAGTGTTCCTTGCCGTCCGGTCCCTGCACTTTCGCGCCCATCGGCTCGGAATATTTCGTGCCGAAATAGAAGATGTGGCCGACCTCGATGCCGCGCGCCGACAGGCGGTCGCCTTCCGAAACGGCGTTGAAAGCCGCCTCGTCGTGCATTTCCGAGGTCGCAGCATAGAGCGAGGTCCATTTGTCGAAGATCGCCTGCAGGCCTTCGACACTGTCGAAATCGGTGTGTTCGCCAGGAATATCGAAATCGACGAAATCCTTGTGGCAGAAGACTTCGGATTCGCCGGTATCGGCAAGGATGATGAATTCATGGCTGAGCTTGCCGCCGATCGGGCCGGTGTCGGCGCGCATCGGTATGGCGCGCAGGCCGAGCCGGTCGAAGGTCCTCAGATAGGCGGCGAACATCTTGTTATAGGAATGCTCCGCCGCTTCGCGGGTCAGATCGAAGGAATAGGCATCCTTCATCATGAATTCGCGCGAGCGCATGGTGCCGAAGCGAGGACGGATCTCGTCACGGAACTTCAGCTGGATATGATAGAGATTGAGGGGCAGGTCCTTGTAGGACTTGACGGAGGAGCGGAAAATATCCGTCACCATCTCTTCGTTGGTCGGGCCATAGAGCATCGGCCGATCCTGACGGTCCTTGATGCGCAGCATCTCCTTGCCGTAAGCGTCGTAGCGGCCGCTTTCCTGCCAGAGCTCGGCCGATTGCAGGGTCGGCATCGACAGCTCGATGGCGCCGGCGCGGTTCTGCTCGTCGCGGATAATGGCGTTGACCTTGTCGAGCACGCGCTTGCCGAGCGGCAGCCAGGAATAGATGCCCTGCGACTGCTGGCGGATCATGCCGGCGCGCAGCATCAGCCGGTGGGAGACGATTTCCGCCTCCTTGGGGTTTTCCTTGAGGATGGGCAAGAAATAGCGGGACAGACGCATGGCGGATTCCGAAGCAGTTGAGATCCCGCAGCAGGCGGAATCGAAAGACCATTGTTAATGTCGGGAGCGTTCATAGCCGCTTCGCGGCAGGAAGGAAACCCGCAACGGATGTCGGCAACCTCCCGGAAGCGCATGTTCGCACCCGCAAAATGAAAGGGCATGAAAAAGCGCGTGTTTATAAGGACTTGAACGAAAATCTTGTCAACAGAAAAATTTTGCTAGAGTGTAGCAAAAATGCAAAAAAAGCTGATGACAAAGCCCAATGTTTGAGCTAGTTTTAGCTTACAAAACAGGCAGGAAGTTAAATTCTTGCCGAATTCGCGGTCAAGTCTTGGGAGGATCAGATCTTAGGCGCGCTCGTCGCAGCCCCGGCAACGGTTACAGATCACGCGATACTTAAAACAAGGCTTTTAGCCTTGTTTTTTTTTGGCTTTTCGGCCTCCATCCCATTCAAAAACCCGGCCGGCTCCCGTTAGGGGATGGTCGTCATTCCGTTACGAGAGTTCTTTGCCGCAACAGTATGACGCCGGTATGACGGAGTTCGCGTTCAATAGGTTTACATCTGCTCAAAGTTTGAGCAAAAGCTACACTCAATAGAAGCTGGGGCCGAGTTGCGGCAGGGCGTCGAAGCCCCAGCCGAAATAAGTGTCGCAGACGTACCAGAGCCCGTAGACCAGAGCCGAAATCAGCGTCGTCAGCGAAAAGACGAAAGCGGCGCGAAACCGGGTGGGCGCGCTTGGAACGGTGCCGAGCACGACGTCGTTGTCGTCCGCCTGGGTGCGCAGGCCGATCGGCAGGACGGCGAAAAGCGTCATCCACCAGATGATGAAGTAGACGGCAAATCCCTGAAGAAAGATCTGGAGCATTATTGTTCCCGTTGATGCCGCGCTGATATCGCGTCCTTATACGGCAGAATGGCGACCAGCTCAAAGCGGGCGAAGCGTCTAGCCGCCTGCGGGTCACTCTGCCGCAGCAGCGCTCAGGCCTGTTCGAGTTCGATCAGCGTGCCGAAGAAATCCTTGGGGTGCAGAAAGAGCACCGGCTTGCCGTGCGCGCCGGTCTTCGGCTGGCCGTCGCCAAGCACCCTGGCGCCCGCCTCTACCAGCCGGTCACGGGCGAGAAGAATATCGTCCACCTCGTAGCAGATATGGTGCATGCCGCCGGACGGGTTCTTTTCGAGGAACGCTGTGATCGGCGAGGTAGCCCCGAGCGGCAGCAGCAATTCGACCTTGGTGTTCGGCAATTCGACGAAGACGACGGTGACGCCGTGTTCCGGCAGAGCCTGCGGCTGCGATACGGCAGCACCCAGCGTATCGCGATAGGCCGCCGTCGCCGCGGCCAGATCGGGCACGGCGATGGCGATATGGTTGACCCGGCCGAGCATGCTCAGACCTTGGTAACGAAGGCGGTGACAAGAGGTTTCTTGCCCCAGCTGTTGTTCGCGGCCGAGCGGATGGCGCGGCGCACGGCCTCCTGCAGCATGTCGATATCCTTGCGGCGGGCGCGCGGAATGCTCTCGATGGCGCTGACCGCCGCGTCGAAGAGCGTATCCTCCATATCCTCGCCCTCATCATCGTAGGTCGGCAAGCCGATCGAAATGAGGTCGGGTTCGCCGACGATGTCATAGCGGGCGTCGAGCACGACGTTAACAGCGACATGGCCGACATAGGAGAGTTTCTTGCGCTCGCCGATACCCATCTCGTCGAAATCGCCGATCAGCGTGCCATCCTTATAAATCCGGCCATGCGGCGCCTCGCCGATTACCTCGACGGGACCCGGCGCCAGCCGCAGGATATCGCCGTTGCGCACCCGCGGCACCAGTGCGATGCCGGATTGCTCGGCAAGTTCCTTATGCGCCGTCAGATGTATCGCCTCGCCATGCACCGGCACGACGATCTTGGGCCGCGTCCACTCATACATCCGCTGCAACTCGTTGCGGCGCGGATGGCCGGAAACGTGAACCAATGCCTCGGTATCCGTGATGATGTGCACACCTTGCTCGACAAGGCCGTTCTTGATGTCCTGGATCGCCTTCTCGTTGCCGGGAATGGCGCGCGAGGAAAAGACGACGATATCGCCGGCCGCAAACGCTACATTGCGCATCTCGTCGCGGGAGAGCTTGGCAAGGGCTGCCCGCGCCTCGCCCTGGCTGCCGGTCAGGATGACGACGACCTTGTCGCGCGGGATGTAGCCGTATTCGTCCTCGGAGATGAAGGGCTTCACGCCTTCCATCAGGCCGATATCCTGGGCGACGTTGACGACGCGCTTCAGCGAACTGCCGAGCAGCAGCACTTCGCGTCCTGCCGCCTCGGCCGCCTCGGCTACGGTGCGGATACGCCCGACATTCGACGAGAAGGTGGTGATCGCCACCCGGCCCTCGGCATTCTCGATGATCTTGCGCAGGCTTTCGGACACATCCTTCTCGGAGGGCGAAACTCCATCGCGCAGCGCATTGGTGGAATCGCACATCAGCGCCAGCACGCCCTCGTCGCCGAGCTGGCGGAAACGTGTCTCGTCGGTCAGCGGCCCGAGCGAAGGCTCGTGGTCAATCTTCCAGTCGCCGGTATGGATGACATTGCCGACCGGCGTGCGGATCATCAGCGACATCGGCTCGGGGATCGAATGGTTGACGGCGACGCCTTCGATGCTGAAGGGGCCGACATTGATCGTATCGCCGGCCTTGAACGGCGTCACCGGCACTTCGCCGATCCTAGCCTTCTCGAAATTGCGCTTGGCTTCGAGCAGACCGGCGGTAAAACCAGAGGCATAGACCGGCACGTTGAGGCCGGGCCAGAGGTCGGCGAGCGCACCATAATGGTCTTCATGCGCATGCGTGATGATGATCGCCTTGAGGTTCTTTCGTTCGCTGGCGAGGAAGCGGATATCGGGCAATACGAGGTCGACGCCCGGCAGGTCAGGCCCCGGAAAAGTGACGCCACAATCGACCATGATCCACTGGCGATGCTCGGGCGGGCCGTAGCCATAGAGAGCGAGATTCATGCCAATCTCACCGACACCGCCCAGAGGCAGGAATACCAGTTCGTCCTGTTTCGCCATAATTTTCGTTTTTTCCGCTATCCAAAAAACACATCACCGGCAGCAATGGGCATTATCCTGCCAGCGCCAGTATCGAGCATCAACAAGCCATTATCATCAATTCCGGCGAATTGTCCGGAAATCGATCGGTCCGGCAAATTGACCGTAATCTTTTCGCCGATGCCGCAGGCGATGGCGCGCCAGAGCGCCGTGATCTCGCCGATGCCGCGGCCCTCGTCCCATATTTCAAGCACTTCCGCCGTGGCGGCGAAGAGATGCGCGAAGAGTTCCTCCGGCGATGCCGCACTTCCCTGCTGACGCAGGCAGGTGACGGGGTAGAGCGGATTGTCCGGCATGACAGAGATATTGATGCCGATGCCGACGATCAGCGCGTAACGTCCGTCCGGCAGCCCCTCACCTTCGACGAGAATGCCACAGGTCTTCTTTCGACCGATGAGGATATCGTTCGGCCATTTGACCTCGAGCGGCTCGGCGCCCAGCGGCAGCACCCTGCGGATCGCCTGGTGCACGGCAACGGCGATCGCCAGTGGCAGAGAACCAAGGCGCTCCATCGGCGCCGGGTCGATCAGAAGAAGAGAAGCGTAGAGATTGCCGCGCTCGGAAACCCAGAGCCTGCCGCGGCGGCCGCGGCCGCCCGTCTGCCTCTCGGCGGTCACCCAGAGATTGCCGCCATCGCCCGCCCGAGCCCGCGCGAGGCATTCGCTGTTGGTAGACGATGTTTCCGACAGAGCCTCGTGCCTGAAATCGCCGAGCGATATCCGGCGCCGTCCGTCGGAAGCCATCAAAAGAGCGTCGCGGCGGCAAGCTCTGCAGCGCCGCCGATCGGGCCGCCGATGAGGACATAGGCGGTGACGAAGAGACCGGAGAGACCGAAGACCAGACGCAGCGCTCCGGAGACACGGGCGAATTCGCCGGTCGCCTCATCGAACCACATCAGCTTGATGACACGCAGATAGTAGTAGGCGCCGACGACCGAGGCGAGAACGCCAATGATGGCAAGCGCATAGAGCTTGGCCTCGATGGCGGCAACGAAGACGAAGTACTTCGCGAAGAAGCCGGCGAGCGGCGGGATGCCGGCAAGCGAGAACATCAGCGCCGTCAGCACCACGGCCATGAACGGGTTCGTTGTGGAGAGGCCGGCGAGATCGTCGACATTCTCGACGACGGTGCCATCCTTGCGGCGCATCGACATGATGATCGCAAAGGTGCCGAGCGTCATGACCATGTAGATAACCATGTAAAGCATGACACCGGTGACGCCGGTCTGGTTGCCGGCGGCAAGACCGACCAGCGCATAACCCATGTGGCCGATCGAGGAATAGGCCATCAGTCGCTTGATGTTCTTCTGGCCGATCGCAGCAAACGAGCCGAGCAGCATAGAGGCGATCGAGATGAAGACGACGACCTGCTGCCAGTCCGCCAGAACCGGCTGGAAAGCGGTGATGACGATGCGGGTCATCATCGCCATGGCGGCGACCTTGGGTGCTGCGGCGAGGAAGGCGGTGACCGGTGTCGGCGCGCCTTCATAAACATCCGGCGTCCACATATGGAAGGGAACGGCGGAGATCTTGAAAGCGATGCCGGCAAGGATGAAGACCAGGCCGAAGACTAGGCCGAGCGACCGCGCGCCCTCGACCGACAGCGCCTGGGCGATTTCGGAGAAGTGGGTGTGGCCGGTGAAGCCGTAGACCAGCGACATGCCATAAAGCAGCATGCCGGAGGAAAGCGCACCGAGGACGAAATATTTCAGGCCCGCTTCGGTCGACTTCAGGCTGTCGCGGTTGATCGCGGCGACGACGTAGAGCGCCAGCGACTGCAGTTCCAGCGCCAGATAGAGCGAGATCAGGTCGTTGGCCGAGATCATCAGCAGGATGCCGAGGGTCGCAAGCACCAGGAGAACCGGGAACTCGAACTTGTCGAGCTGATTTTCGCGGGCGTGGCCGATCGACATGAAGATGGCGACCAGCGAACCGATCAGCGCCACCAGCTTCATGAAGCGCGAGAAGCCGTCGGCCATGTAGACCCCGCCATAGGCAAGGCCTTCTGCCGGCACGAAGAGCAGCCACAGGCCGGAGGCCAGCAGCAGAACGATGGCGAGGCCGGTGACGAGAAGGCCCGACCGCTCGCCTGAGAAGACGCCGACCATCAACAGGACAAGGGCGCCGACCGCGAGGATGAGCTCCGGCGCGGAAAGATGCAGACTGAGGAGAATTGTTTCAGCGGTCATGTCCAATAAGTCCCGTCATCATTTCATAGACAGCGCAACATTCTGCGCTGCGTGCACGGCGGCCGTGTAGTTGTTGACCAGCAGATCCACCGAGGCAGCCGTCGCATCGAAGACCGGAGCCGGGTAAACGCCGAAGAAGATGGTCAGCGCGACCAGCGGGTAGAGGATCAACTGCTCGCGTGGCGAAAGATCGAGCAGCGCCTTCAGCTTTTCCTTTTCCAGCGCACCGAAGATCACCCGGCGATAAAGCCAGAGCGCGTAAGCGGCCGAGAGGATGACGCCGGTGGCGGCAAAGAGCGCTACCCAGGTATTGACTCGGAAGACACCGATCAGCGTCAGGAATTCGCCGACGAAGCCAGACGTGCCGGGAAGCCCGACATTGGCCATGGTGAAGACCATCATCGCCACGGCATATTTCGGCATGTTGTTGACAAGGCCGCCATAGGCGTTGATCTCGCGGGTGTGGGTGCGGTCGTAGACGACGCCGACGCAGAGGAAGAGCGCGCCGGAGACGATACCGTGCGAGAGCATCTGGAAGATCGAGCCCTGAACGCCCTGCATGTTGGCAGCAAAGATGCCCATGGTCACGTAGCCCATGTGCGCCACGGAGGAATAGGCGATCAACTTCTTGATATCGTCCTGCATCATCGCCACCAGAGAAGTGTAGATGATGGCGATGACGGACATGGCGAAGACGAGCGGCGCGAAATAATCGGACGCGACCGGGAACATGCCGAGCGAGAAACGGATGAGACCGTAGCCGCCGAGCTTCAGCAACACGCCGGCCAAGATCACCGAGCCAGCCGTCGGCGCCTGAACGTGGGCATCGGGAAGCCATGTATGGACCGGCCACATCGGCATCTTCACCGCGAAGGAGGCAAAGAAGGCAAGCCATAACCAGGTCTGCAGCACCGGCGGGAACTTGTAGGCGAGCAGCGCGGTGATATCGGTCGTGCCGGCCTGCCAGTACATCGCCATGATGGCGAGCAGCATCAGCACCGAGCCGAGCAGCGTATAGAGGAAGAACTTGTAGCTCGCATAAACGCGGTCCTTGCCGCCCCAGACGCCGATGATCAGGAACATCGGAATGAGGCCCGCCTCGAAGAAGACGTAGAAGAGCACGATATCGAGCGAGACGAAGACGCCGATCATCATCGTTTCAAGGATGAGGAAGGCGATCATGTATTCCTTCAGGCGCTTCTCGATCGAGAGCCAGCTCGCCAGCACACAGAAGGGCATGAGGAAGGTCGACAGGATGACGAACAGCATCGAGATGCCGTCGATGCCGACGTGGTAGCCGATGCCGGTGCCGAGCCAATTATGCTTCTCGACCATCTGGAAGCCCGGATTGGCATTGTCGAAGCCGATCCAGATGAAGAGCGAGACGACGAAGGTGAAGACGGTGGTGATCAGCGAGATCCACAGCACGTTCTTCCGGCCGGTTTCGCTCTCGCCGTTCATCAGCAGCAGGAGCACCACGCCGACGAGCGGCAGGAAGGTGACCGTTGAAAGAATAGGCCAATCGGTCATCAGAAGGAACTCCCGAGCATCATCCAGGTAACGAGCGCCGCAATGCCGATCAGCATGGCGAAGGCGTAGTGATAGAGGTAACCGGTCTGCAGGCGGACCACGCGATCGGTGACGGCGACGACGCGAGCGGCGACGCCGTTCGGGCCGTAGGTGTCGATGACGCCGACATCACCCTTCTTCCACAGGAAGCGGCCGAGCGCCTTGGCTGAGCGGACGAAGAGGACGTCGTAGAGCTCGTCGAAATACCACTTGTTCAACAGGAACTTGTAGAGCACGCGGTGCTGCTGCGCGAGAATGCGCGGCGTCTCAGGCGAGCGGATATACATGTACCAGGCGGTGACGAAGCCGAGCACCATGGCGATGAACGGGCTCAAAGCCACGAGCGCCGGAACATGGTGGAACTCTTCGACCAGTTCGTTCTCGGCGCCGGTAAAGAGCGCACCCTTCCAGAACTCAGCATATTCCTCGCCGTAGAACCGGCCCTCGAAGATCACGCCAGCAAGCACTGCGCCGATCGCGAGCAGATAGAGCGGCACAAGCATGACCTGCGGCGACTCGTGCACGTGGTGCATGACCTCGTGCGAAGCACGCGGCTTGCCGAAGAAGGTCATGAAGATCAGGCGCCAGGAATAGAAGCTCGTAAAGAGAGCCGCGATGACCAGCAGCGCGAAGGCTAAGCCGGAGACCGGCGAATGCGATGCATAGGTCGCCTCGATGATCACGTCCTTGGAGAAGAACCCGGCAAAGCCGATCGGCGTGAAGGGAATGCCGACGCCGGTGATCGCCAGCGTGCCGATGATCATCATCCAGAACGTTACCTTGATGTGCGGCCGCAGGCCGCCCATGTAGCGCATGTCCTGCTCGCCATCGACGGCATGGATGACCGAGCCGGCGCAGAGGAAGAGCAGCGCCTTGAAGAAGGCGTGCGTGAAGAGATGGAAGATCGCCGCACCATAGGCCCCTACCCCAAGCGCTACGAACATGTAGCCGAGCTGCGAGCAGGTGGAATAGGCGATGACACGCTTGATGTCGTTCTGCACCAGGCCGACGGTTGCCGCGAAGAAGGCGGTGATCGCGCCGATGACGGTGACGACCACAAGCGCATCGGGCGACAGTTCGAAAAGCGGCGACATGCGGGCGACGAGGAAGACGCCGGCGGTGACCATGGTGGCGGCATGAATGAGGGCCGAGACCGGCGTCGGGCCTTCCATGGCGTCAGGCAGCCAGGTGTGCAGCAGGAACTGCGCCGACTTGCCCATCGCGCCCATGAAAAGCAGCAGGCAGATGCCGGTCAGCGCATGCGCCTTGTCGAGCTGCATGCCGAAGAGATTGAGGATCACCTCGCCCGCTTCGCCGCCGCCTTCATGCGGGGCGAAATTCGAGGCATTGGCGAAGATCGTGTCGAGGTTGATCGAGCCGAACAGCACGAACACGCCAGCAATGCCGAGCACGAAGCCGAAGTCGCCGACACGGTTGACGATGAAGGCCTTCATCGCCGCGGCCGTCGCCGAGGGCTTCTTGAACCAGAAGCCGATCAGCAGATAGGAGGCGAGACCGACGCCTTCCCAGCCGAAGAACATCTGGGCAAGGTTGTCAGCGGTCACCAGCATCAGCATGGCGAAGGTGAAGAGCGAGAGATAGGCGAAGAAACGCGGGCGATGCGGATCGGTATGCATGTAGCCGATCGAATAGACATGCACCAGCGTCGAGACCGTGTTGACGACGATCAGCATGACTGAGGTCAGCGTATCCACGCGCAGCGACCAGGAGACGTCGATGCCGCCGGACTGGATCCAGCGCAGCACCTCGACCTTGATCGGACCGCCTTCGGCATGGCCCATGCCGACGGTGAAGAAGACGACCCAGGACAGGATGGCGGCGATGATCATCAGGCCGCTGGTGACATATTCCGAAGCCTTGGCGCCGATGGCGCGGCCGAAAAGGCCGGCGACGATCGCACCGATCAAGGGAAGAAAGACGATAGCCTTATAGAGGAACATGAGCCACTCAGCCCTTCATCATATTGACGTCTTCGACCGCGATCGAGCCGCGGTTGCGGTAGAAGACAACGAGAATTGCAAGACCGATCGCCGCTTCGGCAGCCGCGACCGTCAGGATGAACAGCGCGAAGACCTGGCCGACGATGTCGTTCAGGAAGGAGGAGAAGGCGACCATGTTGATGTTGACCGCAAGCAGGATCAGTTCGATCGACATCAGGATGACGATGACGTTCTTCCGGTTCAGGAAGATGCCGAAGACGCCGAGCGTGAAGAGGATGGCGCTGACCGTCAGGTAGTGGGAAAGTCCGATGACCATGTTCTTTGTTCCTTGACCTGCCTTTAGACGCCCTGCCCGGGCTTGACCGAAACCACCTCGACGGCGGTGGCGGGCGTGCGGGCAACCTGCCTGGGAATATTCTGCCGCTTGATGTTGGTGCGGTGTCTCAACGTCAGCACGATCGCGCCGATCATGGCGACCAGGAGCACCAGACCGGCGATCTGGAAGAAATAGACGTAGTTGGTGTAGAGCACGTCGCCGAGGGCGGCCGTATTGGTGCGCTCGCTCAGCGCCGGGATCGGCATGGCGACTGATTTGGCGATCTCAGGCGAGATGACGCTGCCGCCGACGACGACGATCAGTTCGGCTGCGAGGATCACCCCGATCAGCCCGCCGATCGGCGCATATTCGAGAACGCCGGCCCTCAGTTCGGTGAAGTCGATATCGAGCATCATCACCACGAAGAGGAAGAGGACGGCGACGGCGCCGACATAGACGACAAGCAGGATCATCGCCAGGAATTCGGCACCGAGCAGCAGGAAGAGGCCAGCCGCATTAAAGAACACCAGGATCAGGAAGAGAACCGAGTGAACCGGGTTCTTCGCCCAGATGACCATGAACGCCGACGCCACCGCGACAAAGGCGAAAAGATAGAAAAATAGAGCCTGCAGACCCATGTTGGTGCCTTTTTCATCTTCCCCCGGGCAGCCGGGAGTTTCCCTGCCCGATGGAGCTCTCCCTGGCGTTAACCGGAAAAGCTCCTGTGCATATTGACCGCGACAGGAGCAACAGCGCTCCACCGCGGCATTTCAAAATCTCAATCAGCGGTACGGCGAGTCGATCGCGATGTTGCGGGCGATTTCGCGCTCCCACCGGTCTCCGTTATCCAGAAGCCGCGCCTTGTCGAAGTAGAGCTCTTCGCGGGTTTCCGTCGCAAATTCGAAATTCGGGCCTTCGACGATCGCGTCGACCGGGCAGGCTTCCTGGCAGAAGCCGCAATAGATGCACTTCACCATGTCGATGTCGTAGCGCACCGTGCGGCGCGTGCCGTCATTGCGGCGCGGACCGGCCTCGATGGTGATCGCCTGGGCAGGACAGATCGCCTCGCAGAGCTTGCAGGCGATGCAGCGTTCCTCGCCGTTCGGATAACGGCGCAACGCATGCTCGCCGCGGAAACGCGGGGAGACCGGACCCTTTTCGAAAGGATAGTTGATCGTCGCCTTCTGGCGGAAGAAATAGCGCATCGACAGAAAGAACGCGCCGACGAATTCCTTGAGAAACAGCGAGTTGATGGAGCCGGACAAGCTTGCCATCTTCAACCTCCAATTTTGCCGAAAACGAGAGCGGGCAGCATCATGCCCAACCCATCAGTTTCAGCACGAATGCAACGATGACGACCATGGCGAGCGACAGGGGCAGGAAGACCTTCCAGCCGAGGCGCATGAGCTGGTCGTAGCGGTAGCGCGGAACGAAGGCCTTGACCATCGCGAACATGAAGAACACCAGGCAGGCCTTCAGCGTGAACCAGATGATGCCTGGGACCCAATTGAGGATCCAGATATCGACCGGGGGCAGCCAGCCGCCGAGGAAGAGGATTGTCGTCAGCGCGCACATCAGGCAGACGGCCGCATATTCGCCGAGCATGAACATCATGTATGGCGAGGAGCCGTATTCGACCATGAAGCCGGCGACGAGTTCCGATTCGGCTTCCGGGAGGTCGAAGGGCGGACGGTTCGTCTCGGCGAGTGCCGAAATGAAGAAGATGATGAACATCGGGAAGAGCGACAGCCAGTGCCAGTCGAGGAACGACGCCGGCAGGCCGAGCATGGTGCCGAGGCCGGTATGCTGCGCATTGACGATATCGGTCAGGTTCAGCGAGCCGACGCAGAGAAGCACGGTGACGATGACGAAGCCGATCGAGACTTCATAGGAGACCATCTGCGCCGCCGAACGCAGCGCGCCGAGGAACGGATACTTCGAGTTCGAAGCCCAGCCACCCATGATGATGCCGTAAACCTCGAGCGAGGAGATCGCGAAAATATAGAGGATGCCGACATTGATGTTGGCGATCACCCATCCGTCTGCCAGCGGCACCACCGCCCAGGTCGACAGCGCCAGAAGCACCGTCACCAGCGGGGCAAGCAGGAAGACCGCCTTGTTGGCGCCGGCCGGAATGATCGGCTCCTTGAAGACGAACTTCAAAAGATCGGCGAAGGACTGGAACAGGCCGAAGGGACCGACGACGTTTGGGCCGCGGCGCAGCTGCACGGCCGCCCAGATCTTGCGGTCGGCGAGCAGCACGTAGGCGATGAAGACGAGCAGGCAGACGAGAAGCAGCAGCGACTGGCCGACCATGATGATCGCCGGCAAGACATAGCTTGAAAAAAAAGAATCCATAGTCCCCTGCCCTTACTCTGCCGCGACTTTGAAGTTGTTGCGGGCCAATGCCGAGCACTCCGCCATGACAGCCGAGGCACGCGCTATCGGGTTCGTCAAATAGAAGTCTTTCACCGGCGACGCAAACCCGGATTTGTTCATCTTGCCGGCTTTTTTCGCAACTGCGGCAATTTGGGCGCTATCGGTTTCAGCGATCTCGTCGATGGCGGCGAAATGCGGGAAAGCGGCATAAAGCCGGACACGCAATTCGCTGAGCGAATCGAAGGGAAGCTTCTTGCCGAGCACGTCGGAAAGGGCACGAATGATCGCCCAGTCCTCGCGAGCGTCACCCGGCGCAAAACCTGCGCGGTTGCCCATCTGCACGCGGCCTTCGGTGTTGACCCAGGTGCCGGACTTTTCGGTATAGGCTGCCGCCGGCAGGATGACGTCGGCATGATGCGCGCCGTTATCGCCATGCGAGCCGATATAGACGGTGAGCTTGGCCTTCTTGGCAGTGAAGTCGAGTTCGTCTGCACCGAGCAGGAAGAGCACGTCCATCGCCGTCAGCATCTCGGCGGCATTGACGCCCTTGGCGCCCGGCACGAAGCCGAGGTCGAGGCCGCCGACGCGCGACGCTGCGGTATGGAGGACGGCAAAACCGTTCCAGCCTTCGGCAACCGCGCCGACCGAGCCGGCGAGTTTGGCAGCACTGGCGAGAACGCCGGCGCCGTCGGTGCGCGAGAGCGCGCCCTGGCCGATGATGATCATCGGCTTGGCGGCATTCTTCAGCACATCCGCGAAGGCGTGGGTACCGTCGATCAGATCCTTCAGCGTGTCCGGACCGCCGCCGAGGTAATCATAGCTGTAGCGCAGTTCACCCGGCTCGCCGATCACGCCGATGGGGAACTTGCCTCGGCGCCAGCGCTTGCGGATGCGGGCGTTGAGGATGGCTGCTTCGAAGCGCGGATTGGCGCCGATGATCAACAGCGCGTCGGCCTGGTCGATGCCCGATATGGTCGGGTTGAAGAGATAGCTTGCACGGCCGAGCGACGGATCGAGTGCCGCCCCATCCTGGCGACAGTCGAGATTGACCGACCCCAGCGATTTCACCAGTTCGGAGAGTGCATACATTTCCTCGACGGAAGCGAGGTCGCCGGCGACAGCGCCGATCTTGTCGCCCGAGGTGGCGCCGACGGCGGCCTTGATGGCGCCGAAGGCTTCGGCCCAGGTGGCGGGCTGCAGGCGGCCGTCGCGGCGGACATAGGGCCGGTCGAGGCGCTGGGTCTTCAGGCCGTCCCAGATGAAGCGGCTCTTGTCGGAGATCCACTCCTCGTTGATCGCCTCATTGACGCGCGGCAGGATGCGCATGACCTCACGGCCGCGGGTGTCGACGCGGATCGCCGAACCGACGGCATCCATGACGTCGATCGATTCAGTCTTGTTCAATTCCCACGGGCGCGCGGTGAAGGCGAAGGGCTTCGAGGTCAGCGCGCCGACCGGGCAAAGGTCAACGACGTTGCCCTGCAGCTCGGAGGTCATCGCCTGCTCGAGATAGGTGGTGATCTCGGCATCCTCGCCGCGGCCGATCAGGCCGAGTTCGGAAATTCCGGCGACCTCGGTGGTGAAGCGGACGCAGCGCGTGCAGTGGATGCAGCGGTTCATCACCGTCTTGACGAGCGGGCCGATATACTTGTCCTCGACGGCGCGCTTGTCTTCCTGATAGCGCGAGGTGTCGATGCCGAAGGCCATCGCCTGGTCCTGCAGGTCGCATTCGCCGCCCTGGTCGCAGATCGGGCAATCGAGCGGATGGTTGATCAGCAGGAATTCCATCACGCCTTCGCGGGCCTTCTTGACCATCGGGGTGTTGGTGAAGACCTCAGGCAGTTCGCCGTTCGGGCCGCCGCGGATATCGCGCACGCTCATGGCGCAGGAAGCCTGCGGCTTCGGCGGTCCGCCCTTCACCTCGACAAGGCACATGCGGCAATTGCCGGCAACCGACAGGCGCTCATGGAAGCAGAAGCGCGGAACCTCGGCACCGGCATCCTCGCACGCCTGCAACAGCGTGTAATGATCCGGAACTTCGATCTCGTTGCCGTCAATCTTCAGTTTTGCCATCGTCGCTCAGTCCTGTTTCCCGTTTGCCTGATGACGGCAAACAAACCTATTTTTGCAGCACTCTCGTTGCCAAGCCGGATCTTTCGTCCTGCCGACATCTGATGTCGCCCAAATTCTCTGTCGCGCGTTCCAGATCCGGAACCCGCACCGGCATCCTGAGGCCCCCGCCCGTCCGCCGACCTGCCCATCTTTCCGGCCGATTGACACGGCCGGACAGTTCATTTCTTTCTACGGCCCCGTCCTGCCAGAACTTTCGCCTGGCCGGTCCAATCGTCACGGCCGATGCGGCCGTTAAAGCCGAGCTCGGCGTCGAGCCGGGCGATTTCCTCGTCGGTCCAGGCAGCGATCTCGGCGAAGCTGCGAATGCCCTTGGCGTTCAGTACCTGCTCCAGCTTCGGGCCGATGCCGGCGATCAGCTTGAGGTCGTCGGTCTTCCCCCGCGCAACCGGTTTTGCCTTCACGGCCGGCTTTGGCTCGCTGGCCTTCGCTTGGCGGGCTGGCTTCGCCTGGCTGACTGGCTTCGCTTGGCTTACTGGCGTCGGCTCGCCGACCGGCTTGACAACCGTCAGTTTCGGTCCTGCCTTCTGCGCGGCCGGTGGCTTGGTGAACGCCTTCACGACCGGGCGAATATTCTCCGGCCGGATATCGACATCGGGCTTCAGTTCGTCCGGCGGCGTGTCATCGAGGGCGGCAGCGACCTTGCTGGTGGTTTCCAGGGCACTCTGGAAGGCCCCGAAGAAGGCGCCTGCCATCTGGGTCGAGAAACCGAAGCCGATCGCCGTTGCGGCGGCAAAGGCTGCAGCTGGATGCGCCATCAGCGGATGCACCGGCATCGCCCGGGCATTTTCCAGCATCTCGGCAGCAAGACGGCCGAAACCCGCCGCGAAATCGGCGGCTTCTTCGTTTTTCCTACCCTTGGATGCATTGTCCGCCATGATTATTCAGCCGCCTCCAGAACCGCGCCGTGATCAAGCGCGCTCGCCGTATACTGGTCGATGCGCTTTTCGATCTCGGGACGGAAGTTACGGATCAGACCCTGCACCGGCCATGCGGCGGCGTCGCCGAGCGCGCAGATGGTGTGGCCTTCGATCTGCTTCGTCACCTGGAACAGCATGTCGATTTCGCGCTTCTGAGCATTGCCCTTGGCCATGCGCTCCATCACGCGCCACATCCAGCCCGTGCCTTCGCGGCAGGGCGTGCACTGGCCGCAGCTCTCATGCTTGAAGAAGGCGGAGATACGGGCGATCGCCTTGATGACGTCGGTGGACTTGTCCATGACGATCGCGGCCGCCGTACCGAAGGAAGAGCCGACGCCGCGCAGGCCGTCGAAATCCATCGGGCAATCGATGATGTCCTTGGCCGGAACGATCGGGCAGGATGCCCCGCCCGGAATGACGGCAAGCAGGTTGTCCCAGCCGCCGCGGATGCCGCCGGCATGGCGGTCGACCAGTTCGCGGAAGGTGATGCCCATTTCTTCTTCGACCGTGCACGGCTTATTGACGTGGCCGGAGAGCATGAACAGCTTGGTGCCGACATTGTTCGGACGGCCGATGGCCGAGAACCAGCCGGCGCCGCGGCGCAGGATCGTCGGCGCAACAGCGATCGATTCGACGTTATTGACCGTCGTCGGGCAGCCGTAGAGGCCCATATTGGCCGGGAACGGCGGCTTCAGACGCGGCTGGCCCTTCTTGCCTTCGAGGCTTTCAAGCAGCGCGGTTTCCTCGCCGCAAATATAGGCGCCGGCGCCGTGATGGACGAAGATGTCCATGTCCCAGCCGAGCTTGTTGTTCTTGCCGAGCAGGCCGTAATCATAGCATTCGTCGATTGCCGCCTGCAGCGCCTCGCGCTCGCGAATATATTCGCCGCGCACATAGATATAAGCCGCATTGGCACCCATCGCGAAGCTCGCGACGACGCAGCCTTCGATCAGCGTATGCGGATCGTGGCGCATGATGTCGCGGTCCTTGCAGGTGCCGGGCTCCGATTCGTCGGCGTTGACGACGAGGTAATGCGGTCGGCCGTCGCTTTCCTTCGGCATGAAGGACCATTTGAGGCCTGTCGGGAAGCCTGCGCCGCCGCGGCCGCGAAGGCCTGACGCCTTCATCTCGTTGATGATCCAGTCACGGCCCTTTTCGAGGATCTGCTTGGTGCCGTCCCAGTGGCCGCGGCTCATCGCGCCCTTCAGGGACTTGTCCTTGAGGCCGTAGATGTTGGTAAAGATGCGGTCTTTATCTTGTAACATGCTTCACCTCTTACCGCGGCTTCTTGCCGAAGACCTTGATATATTCCGCTTCCCCGCCCTTGGCGAGCGCCTTGGCCTGCTTGACCCAGTCGTCGCGCTCGATGCGACCGCGGAAATTCAGATAGCCGTCGACCCATTCGCGTTCGGCCTTCTTCCAGGACGCGACCTGCGCGAAGGTGAAGATGCCGATTTCGTTCAACGTCGCCTCGATTTTCGGTCCGACACCCGAGATCATCTTCAGATCATCCGGTGCGGCGGGCTTTTCGATGCCGGACGGACGGTTCTTGTCGGTCAGGGCAGGCCTTGCCGCCGGAGCAGCCTCAGCCTTTACGGCCGCTTTCGGCGCCGGTTCGGCGGCCGCAGTGCCTGATATCGGCTGCTGCTCGGCCGCCTTGGCGTTTTTCGCAGCTGCCTTCGGCGCCGTTGCCGGCGTCTTCAGGGCAGCATTGGTCTCTGCATCGGTGCTCTTCGGGCGGGCGGCCTCGGAGGGCGGAACCGGAGCGCGGTCGACTGGGGCCGACACGGTTTCGGCATCGGCCTTCTTGGCGCGCGTCCTTGCCTTCGGCTCTTCGGTCGTCAGCGAGGTCAGGCCGCCTTCAGGCGCCGAAAACACCCGGTCGATCTGGGTGCCGGGCTTGATGCTGGCGCCATTGCCGGCGGCAAAGACGTCGATGATCTCTTCGAGACGCGCGGGCGTCAGGTCCTCATAAGTGTCCTTGCCGATCATCACCATCGGCGCATTGACGCAGGCCCCGAGACATTCGACCTCTTCCCAGGACAGCGTGCCTTCGGCATTGCGCTCGAAGGCATGGGCATGGATCTTGCTCTTGCAGACCGACATCAGCGCTTCCGAGCCGCGCAGCATGCAGGGCGTGGTGCCGCAGACCTGGACATGGGCGCGGGTGCCGACCGGATGCAGCTGGAACTGCGTATAGAAGGTCGCGACCTCAAGCACGCGGATATAGGCCATATCAAGCATGTCGGCGATCTTTTCGATCGCCGCGCGCGTGACCCAGCCGTCCTGCTCCTGCGCCCGCATCAACAGCGGGATGACCGCCGATTGCTGGCGGCCGGCGGGGTATTTCTGGATCGTCTTGTCCGCCCAGACCGCATTCTCATCGCTGAAGGCGAATGCGGCAGGCTGGAATTGATCTTCGGCTAATCGACGAACGGACATTCTTTCTCACGCCTTGTCAGTTTAGGGTTCCACACCGCGAAGCGGTCAAAGACTGCATTTCGCAGGCATAGGCCGACTGGTCTTTTTGCATAAACACTACGAATTTGCTGCCGTTCGAAATGGCAGCCTTGATCTGATAGCCCTTGGACAAAAGCTCGCCCATGGACGATTGCTGCGCCGGCGGCGTCTCTTCCTTGTGGCCCAGCGGCGTGCCGAGGCTATCGGACTCCTGAGCCGAAACCCCGGATGCCGAAAGAAGGATTGCGACGGCCAGCGGCAGAAGCTGCATCAGCGGTCCACCTCGCCGAAGACGATGTCGAGCGAGCCGAGGACGGCCGCGACGTCGGCAAGCTGATGGCCGCGGCACATGAAGTCCATCGCCTGCAGATGGGCATAACCGGGGGCGCGGATCTTGCAGCGATAGGGCCTATTGGTGCCGTCGGAGACGAGATAGACGCCGAATTCGCCTTTCGGCGCCTCGACGGCGGCGTAAACCTCGCCGGCCG
The DNA here is from genome assembly GCF_008919455.1 of Rhizobium sp. PEPV16. NCBI lineage: Bacteria > Pseudomonadati > Pseudomonadota > Alphaproteobacteria > Hyphomicrobiales > Rhizobiaceae > Rhizobium > Rhizobium sp. PEPV16. The sequence continues at coordinate 16,095 of NZ_VSZV01000333.1, read as the reverse complement.
GCACATGGTAGCCTTCGGTATAGAGTTTGAAGTGGTGGATCAGCGCTTCCATCGAGCGCTTCATCTCGCCGCGCTTCGGCGGCACGACCTTGCCGTCGATCGACGAGAAAGGACCGGTCTTGGCATCAGAGAGCAGACGGTTGACGCATTGCTTCATGATACGGACCGATTCGCGCATCTCGATCATACGGATCAGATAACGGTCGTAGTTGTCGCCATTCTTGCCGATCGGGATGTCGAATTCGAGATCGGAATAACATTCATAGGGCTGGGCGCGACGCAGATCCCAGGCCGCACCCGAACCACGCACCATGACGCCGGAAAAGCCCCAGGCCCAGCATTCCTCCAGCGAGACGACGCCGATATCGACGTTGCGCTGCTTGAAGATGCGGTTGCCGGTCAACAGGTTGTCGATGTCGTCGAGCGCCTTCAGGAACGGATCGCACCAGGCGCCGATATCCTGCACGAGCTGTTCGGGCAGATCCTGGTGGACGCCGCCCGGACGGATATAAGCGGCATGCATGCGCGAGCCGCTGGCGCGCTCGTAGAACACCATCAGCTTTTCACGCTCTTCGAAGCCCCAGAGCGGCGGCGTCAGCGCGCCAACGTCCATGGCCTGCGTCGTGACGTTCAGGAGGTGCGAAAGGATGCGGCCGATTTCCGAATAGAGAACGCGGATCAGCTGGCCACGAATCGGGATCTCGATGCCGAGCAGCTTTTCGACGGCCATCGCATAGGCATGCTCCTGGTTCATCGGCGCGACGTAGTCGAGGCGATCGAAATAGGGCACGGCCTGAAGATAGGTCTTGGTCTCGATCAGCTTCTCGGTGCCGCGATGCAAAAGGCCGATATGCGGATCGACCCGCTCCACAATTTCGCCGTCAAGCTCCAGGACAAGACGAAGAACGCCGTGCGCCGCCGGATGCTGTGGTCCGAAGTTGATGTTGAAGTTGCGGACGTTATGTTCGGTCATGGCGATCAACTCGCTTAGAGTGAGTAGTGGCTAGTGAGTAGTGATTAGTTTCGACCGTTCACTATTCATCAGCTTTCCGGTGCTGAACGCTTCGAATAAGCGATCCCAGCATCTTTCCAATTTCGTCGCATCGGTCGAGCAATTCGTCCAAGGCCGAGGCTTGAAGAAAGCCAATTCGTCCGGCGATGATCAAATGCGTCTCCAATTCTTTCAACGAGCCCTGAGCGATCTTGAGAAATTGGGCGAACGAGCCTCGATTTTCTCTTCCATAGCCCTTCGCGATATTCGCGGCCACGGAAGCAGAAGATCGTCTAATCTGGCTGGTCAACCCATAAATCTCTTCCCGCGGGAAGGTTCTCGTCACCTCATAACAAACAACAGACAGCTCGATAGCAAATTGCCAGACTTTCAAGTCACGGTAGGAAGTGATTTTCCCGTTCGTCACCCGGATATCTGCCCGCTACTCACTACCGACTATTCACTACTCACTGCTTCGCCTTTTCATCCCCAGGCAGCACATACTCCGTGCCTTCCCAAGGCGACATAAAGTCGAAGTTGCGGAATTCCTGCTTCAGCTCGACCGGCTCGTAAACGACGCGCTTTGCCGCGTCGTCGTAGCGAACCTCGACGAAACCAGTGGTCGGGAAATCCTTGCGCAGCGGATGGCCTTCGAAGCCGTAGTCGGTCAGGATGCGGCGCAGATCCGGATGGCCGGTGAAGAGCACGCCGTACATGTCCCAGGTCTCGCGCTCGAACCAGTCGGCGCCGGGATAGACCGGGCAGGCGGACGGAACCGGCGTATCTTCATCCGTTGCGACCTTGATGCGGATGCGCAGGTTCTTCTTCGGCGACAGCAGGTGGTAGACGACGTCGAAACGCAGCTCGCGCTGCGGCCAGTCGACCCCGCAAATATCGATCAGGTTGACGAAACCGCATTTGGAGTCGTCGCGCAGGAAAGTCAGAAGCGCGACCAGGTTTTCGCCGGTCGTCGTCAGCGTCAGCTCGCCATACTTCATCTGCGATGCGGCGATCAGGTTGCCGCGCGCTTCGCCAAGGTAGGACGCAAGCTCAGTCAGGGCTTCACTCATATGCCTTGTCCTTAACCCTTAGCGTTCGATCGTGCCGGTACGCCGGATCTTCTTCTGCAGCAGAAGCACGCCGTAAAGCAGCGCCTCTGCCGTGGGGGGACAGCCCGGCACGTAGATGTCGATCGGCACGATGCGGTCACAGCCGCGCACCACCGAATAGGAATAGTGATAATAGCCGCCACCATTGGCGCAGGAGCCCATCGAGATGACATAACGCGGCTCGGGCATCTGGTCATAGACCTTGCGCAGCGCCGGCGCCATCTTGTTGGTCAGCGTGCCGGCGACGATCATCACGTCGGACTGGCGCGGCGAAGCGCGCGGTGCAAAACCGAAGCGCTCGACATCGTAGCGCGGCATCGACAGCTGCATCATTTCGACGGCGCAGCAGGCAAGACCGAAGGTCATCCACATCAGCGAGCCCGTGCGGGCCCAGTTGATCAGCTCATCGGTCGAGGTGACGAGAAAACCCTTGTCGGCGAGCTCGTTATTGATCTCACCGAAAAATGGGTCGTTGCTGCCGATCGGCTTGCCGGTCGAGGGATCGATGATCCCCTTCGGCTGCTGTGCGACGAGCGGCTGATTGCTCACAGGGGCTACTCCCATTCCAGGGCTCCCTTCTTCCATTCATAGATAAAGCCGATGGTCAGCACGAGAAGGAAGACCATCATGGACCAGAAGCCGAACCAGCCAATGGCGCCGAAGGAGACGGCCCAGGGGAAGAGGAAGGCGACTTCGAGGTCGAAGATGATGAAGAGGATCGACACGAGGTAGAAGCGGATGTCGAACTTCATGCGGGCGTCGTCGAAAGCGTTGAAGCCGCATTCGTAAGCCGAGAGCTTTTCCGAATCGGGCGCTTTGAAAGCCACGGCGAACGGCGCAATGAGCAGCGCCAGGCCGATAACGAGCGCAATAGCAATGAAGATAGCGATCGGAATATAAGAACTGAGCAGTTCAGTCATCATGTTCATCCCTGCTTGCCGGTGACGCCAGGCGGCGCATTTGGGCAAATGCCCGGCAAGCGAACGTGCGTTGCAACAAGCCGTGGTTAGCGCAGCCGAGGCCCCGGCGCAAGACTTTTACAGAGGCAATTCGACGCGTGTCGCGCGGACATTATCAAGCAGATGCAACGATGTCGCGACAAATCCGTGCAAGCCGTTTGAACCTGCATGCCTGACCACTGGAAACTGCATAGCTTTCGGAAGAAATGGCGCGAGTGACGGGGCTCGAACCCGCGACCTCCGGCGTGACAGGCCGGCACTCTAACCGACTGAGCTACACCCGCGCATTGATCGGCCATTTTGCGGCCGCGAGGATAAAGAGAACCGGACAAACGACAAATCGCATTTGCGTTTTACAAGACTTGAAATGGCGCGAGTGACGGGGCTCGAACCCGCGACCTCCGGCGTGACAGGCCGGCACTCTAACCAACTGAGCTACACCCGCAATTCATTTCAAGCAGTCCGGATGCCTTCGCACCCTCTCCAAAACGGCTGCCCGTTTCGATGAGCGGCTAACTACGGGGTTCGCCTTTTAGTGTCAAGCAGGTTTGGAGACAAAACCATGACAGTCCGCGAATTGTTTCGGTGGGTCGGGTGCCAGACGAACAAAAGCCGGCACTTCCGTCTTCCGCGGCGGTGCTCAGGTGCCGACACAGTGCCTTCGAAACGGACATGCCCGCCGCCCGCCCCTCACTTTTTTACACCCGCGCCGGGCCTGAGCGGCATTGCCAGACACGGGACCACCACCAAAAAAATCAAAAAATCTTCACAAACACTCTTGCGGTTTTGCCGCGATCCGCATAGATCACGGCCACCAACGCGACAGGCCGATCCGGCTTCGTTTGCGATGGGCGATTAGCTCAGTTGGTAGAGCGCCTCGTTTACACCGAGGATGTCGGCGGTTCGAGTCCGTCATCGCCCACCATTTCCAAACATTCCTGCTGCTTGTTCATCAGATTAGGCTTCCGAATTAGCTCGCTAATCCGGCCAGTATCTGCGCAAGGTGTTTTGTCAGGAGACACCTCATGAAAACCGTTGCCTTCATCTCTACGCTGCTTCTCGCAGGCGTGGCTGCGCCGCCGTGCATTGCCAAAGAGCCGGCACTCGAGGTTTTCCTGTCTGCCGGGGACCAGACGATGACGACCTCGGGGGAAACCCCGGCGCGTGAAGCCAGGACCTATCTCCTGAGAATGCCGTCAGATCTGCCGATTAATTTTTCGGTCGATGCAGACAATTCAGCCTGCAGCCTGGAAATCAAGAAAACCAGCCAGCGCGGCGTCTTAAGCACAATCAGCCGATTCCCCGCATCTTTCAAAGACAGCGGTCAAAGCGGCGATGAATATACGTTTTCGTTTTTCCAAAACCGCGTTTCATTTATGAGCGGCGCCCGATGCGCCTTCTCATTTTCTCTAACGCAGATGTGACCATGTGTTTGGGGTGATGGGCATGCCTTGCCGCGCGCATACCCTCCAATTCATGCCTTCGCCAATTCCTTCTCCACCGCCGAAACCAGCCGCGAATCGTCGGCCGTCACATCGGGCGCGAATCGGGCAACGACTTTGCCGTCGCGGCCGATCAGGAATTTTTCGAAATTCCAGAGGATATCGTCCTCATCGCCGCCTGTCATGCCATGGGATTTCAGGCGTTCGCGCATTGGTCCGTCACCCGTCGTCGCGACACCCGACTTGGTCAGCTGCCGGTAAAGCGGGTGCTGGGCCTCGCCCTTGACCGAGATCTTCGAGAAGATCGGGAAGGTGACGTCGTAGGTGCTGGTGCAGAAATCGAGGATCTCGGCGTCGGTGCCGGGCTCCTGGCCCTTGAAGTCGTTGGCGGGAAAGGCGGCGATGACGAAGCCGCGCTCGCGCTTTTCCCCATAGAGCTTTTCCAGCCCGTCATACTGCGGGGTTAGCCCGCATTTCGAGGCGACGTTAACGATCAGAATCACCCTGCCCTTGTATTCGTTGAGCGTCATTTGACGACCATCCACAGTCTTGACCGGGATATCCAGTACATTACCCGTCACGGGAACCTCCAATTTTGTAAGGATATGTTTCGCCAAGCTTAGCGATATCGCCGCTGTTGTCATCAGCGTCGGGATCAACTTGGCTTCCACAGGACGCCGGTGCGGCTTCCGGCCGCACCGGGCCTCAGCACCTCAGGCGGGAGACGTTTCCTTCACGTCGTCGAGCAGGAAGTGCACGACGAGATAATCCGTCTTGTAATGGCGGCCACTGTCCGACACAGAATCGACGCTACCGCCGTCCTTCGGATGCCAGGGATGATAGTGGGGGTTGGTGGTGATCAGCGTAATGGCCTTGCCATCTCTTTCGCCAAGCCGGAAGCGCATCTCGGCGAGCGGCCAGATCCGCTCGTAATCCTGCATGGTGATTCGCGCCTTCAGCGCCTTGCGCTGCAGCGGCGCTTCGCCGGCCTCGGCTGGTGTTTCCAACACCACCTCCTCAGCTCCGCTGATGATGGCGTTGAATTCTTCAGGCCACATGCGTCTCATGAAATCGCTCCTCCCGAGGCTTTTTCGTCAGTTCACAGATGGAACTTAGCGGTTTGTTCGAAAGAAGCAAATTCCTGTCATGCGGTTGTCATCGGTGCCGGCTGCTCCTACCTTCCCGTCAAACCGCATCAGGGCCGTCAGTCGCCCGCAATCCCGAGATCAAGATGAAGACACGTGAAGAAAGGCAGGCGCTCCGGGCGAGCATGCCGCGCACCCCGCTCAGCGCCCATCATATGGAAAACGCCCGGCTGCTGCCGGATCGGGGCGAGCTGCTCTACCGGATTCCGAACGGCGGCATCGGCGTCGAGGTGGGAGCGGCCTTTGGCGAATATACGGCGGAGATCCTGGAAAAGAACCGACCGGCACAGCTCTATCTCATCGATCCCTGGTCGATGGATCGCTACAGTTCCGGGCTCGACTCGATCCACACGAATTTCGCGGCCGAGATCGAGGCCGGCCGGCTGCACCTGATGCAGGGCACATCGCTCGAGAAGCTTGCCGAATTCGAGGACGATTTCCTCGACTGGGCCTATATCGATACCGATCATTCCTTCGAGCTCACCTGGCAGGAACTCCTGCTCTGCGAAAAAAAGGTGAAGCGGACGGGGCGTATTGCCGGGCATGATTTCTGCACCGGCAATACGGTCAAGCCGATCGTCTACGGCGTCGTCGAGGCGGTTACCAAATTCTGCAAGGATTACGGCTGGCAATTCGAGTTCCTGACGGTCGAATCACACGCGCATTTTTCCTATTGCCTGAAGCGGCTCTGATCAGTCTAAAGCGCGGCGCGATCTTTCAGATTCGCTTCACGCGCTTTAGGTCTTTGGTTTCGCGCATGTCTTTACCGCAAAACCGCTGCACACTTTTGCGTGACATGCTTTACGCTTGGCCGGAATATTGCTCGTCGCTGACCTTTTCCATCCAGTCGACGTGATTGCCGTCCAGCGCCTCATGAATGGCGATGTGCGTCATCGCCGTATCCGGGGCAGCACCGTGCCAATGTTTTTCGCCCGGCGCGAACCAGACGGTATCGCCGGCACGGATCTCGCGGATGTCCCCACCCCAACTCTGAGCGAGGCCCTTGCCTGATGTCACGATCAGAGTCTGGCCGAGCGGATGCGTATGCCAGGCGGTGCGGGCACCGGGTTCGAAGGTGACGGAGACCGCCCTCGCCCGTGCCGGCGCCGGTGTTTCCATCAGCGGATCCTGGCGAACGGCGCCGGTGAAATAGTCGGCCGGTGGCTTTGTCGAGGGGCGAGAGCCGACGGGTTTGATCTCCATGATCTTTCCTTTTCCATCCATACGGTTGAAGCCTTGTAGCAGAACGATATTTCATCGGGGCGACCAATCAAAGCCGGATCGACAATTGCCGCAAAGTCACACGGCTGATAGTGCCAGTGTCTTTCATCAGCGCGTCGCATCTTGCTTGAATCATGCGACGCGCTTTGGCTCTTTGTTTTTATGCATGCCGTTGTTCCCGTACACGTCCGGGCGACATGCAGTAGGGAGGATTTTTCATGAAACACCATGCTTTCGGCCGGATGCCCTTCACCGTCACCAATGTCGGCTTCGGCGCCTGGCAGATCGGCGGCTCCTGGGGCGATATCAGCGAGGCCGACGGACGCGCGGCGCTGAATGCCGCACTCGATGCCGGCATGACATTCATCGATACGGCCGATGTCTATGGCGACGGCCGCTCGGAAAAGATCATCGCCGACGTGCTGAAGACGCGCGGCGGCGCCCGCCCGATGGTCGCCACCAAGGCGGGGCGCCGCCTCAACCCGCATGTCGCCGAAGGCTACACAAAGGCTAATCTCGAAGGCTTTATCGACCGCAGCCTGACGAATCTTGCCGTCGACAGCCTCGACCTCGTGCAGCTCCACTGCCCGCCGCGCGACGCGCTTTACCAGCCTGAGATCTTCGAGAGCCTGAACGCGCTGCAGAAGGCCGGCAAGATCAAGGGTTACGGCGTCAGCGTCGAAAAGGTCGAAGACGGGCTGAAGGCGATCGAATATCCCGGCGTCGTCAGCATCCAGATCATCTACAACATCTTCCGCCAGCGCCCCGACCACCTCTTCTTCCAGGAAGCGCGCCGCAGGAATGTGGCGATCATCGCCCGTGTGCCGCTCGCCAGCGGTCTTCTCTCCGGCAAGATCACCCGGGACACACATTTTGCCAGCGACGACCACCGCAATTTCAACCGCAACGGCGAGGCCTTCGATGTCGGCGAGACCTTTGCCGGCGTTCCCTTCGAGGTCGGCCTGCAGGCGGTGGAAGAGGTGCGCAAGCTGGTGCCCGAGGGCACGACGATGGCTGCCTTCGCGCTCCGCTGGATTCTGATGAGCGACGCTGTCACCGTCGTCATCCCCGGCGCCCGCAATGCCGAGCAGGCCAGGGCCAACGCGGCTGCCGCCGACCTTGCGCCGCTGTCAGCCGATGTCATGGCGGCAACGCGCGAGATCTATGAGCGGCTGATCGCGCCGCATGTGCACCAGCGCTGGTAGGCCATCGATATTCTAAAATGCAAATGGCCGAAAGGCAAAATGGCCGGGTTGTCGCCCGGCCATTTTTCTGTCGTGTAACTATCAGAAGCTCAGTTCGTGGCGGTCAGGTCGACCGGGAAGAACAGGGTCTCGCCGGAGGAGTCGCTGACGCCGTCATTGTCGGTGACCGCGTAGGGCTTGCCCGACGCGTCGAAAGTGAAGCCTTCGAGCTTGTCCAGCACATAGCCGTTGGTGGCAGACTTCAGCTCACCGAGGAAGTCATGGGCTTGGGTCTTCTTGACGACCGGCAGCTCGCCGCCGAGCTTGGCGGGCTTCAGCTCCGATATCGCCACCTTGTAAAGCTTCTTCAGCCTGGCGGCATCGCCGACGAGGTTGTCGCGCTCGATGATGTAGACACTGTCGCCCTGTGCCGAGATCTCGGACAGGCCGACCCAGCCGCTTTCCGTCTTGTCGAGCGGATAGCGAACGGCACCCCATTCCTTCTTCTTCGGATTGTAGGAGACGAGCTTGACGAAGCCCTTCTCGTCGTCGCTCCACTCACGCTGGACCGCCATCCAGAGCGTGGTGTCGTCGCCGGTGCCGACAATGGTCACGCCTTCGAAGCCGTAGCGGATTTCGTTGGCGACGAGCTCCTTCGGCAGGGCGATCTCGGCCTTGATGTCGCCCTTGGCGTTGACGTTGTAGAGTGCGTGCGGGACGAGACGCTCGCTGTAGCCTTCCGAGGCGAGCCAGAAGGAGCCGTCGGCGGCAGCCGCGATGCCTTCGATGTCGAGCTTCTGGGCCGGGGCGCCGTCACGCTTGACGACGAGGGCGTCGGTGATGACGGCCGGCTTCTTGCTGGCGTCGATCGTATAGATGGTCGGCTGCGAACCGAGAACACTGTCGCTGACGGCATAGAGCATGCCCGGCTTGCCGGGAACCGCGGCGAGACCCGAAAGGGCTGCGAAGCCGATCGGGTTGCCGTCCTTTTCAGCGGAGACGATCTGCGGATAGGCCTTCTCGCCTTCCGAGCGCTCGTAGATCATCACATGCGAGCGCGTGCCGCCGTCCTTGCCGAGATCGACCTCGTTGGCGGTCGCAAAGAGATTGCGGGCGGGAATGGCGATCGCGCCTTCCGGCGAAATGCCTGATGGCAGCAGCTGGACGAGTTCGGGATCAGCGCCGGTATCCTTATAGACGCCGACCACCGAGGCGCGCTCTGCGAGCAGGAAGAAATACTTGATGTCGCCGAACTTGGCGGCTTCGAGGCCTTCCGGCTCGACGCCCTTCGATCCCGAGCGGCTTTCCGGATAGTGGCCGATATGGGCGACGGCGCGTTCGAAGGAGGCGCCCGATTCGTAGAGAAGCTTGCCCGTCTTGTCGAAGATGGTGAAGCCGCGCGAGCCGCCCTGGTAGTCGCCTTCATTGGCGACGACGAGGCGGTTGTCGTCCAGCCACTTCACGGCGTCGGGCTCGCGCAGCACGCCTTTGGCTTCGCCTGAGAATTTCAGGGCACCGTCACGCTTGGTGTCAATACCGGTGAGATCGACGCTGCCGGCGGAGAAATGCGTCTTCACTTCAGCCGTGTTGGCGTCGATGATGACGATCTCGTTGTTTTCCTGCAGCGTCAGGGCAATCTCGTTCAGGCTGTTGAAGGCGACGAATTCCGGCTCCGGATCCTCCGGGGCGACGCCGGTAAGCCCGGTCAGCGCCACGTGCTTGATGGTGCCGCAATCGACGGTGCCGTTCTTGACCTGGAAGACGACGAGGTCGCCGGCCGGCATCTGCGGGATCTTGCCGTCATTGACGTCTTCGTCGCGCTCGTTTTCGATCGCTATGGCGCCGAGCGTTTTGTCCTTGTTGAGGGCGATCGAATCCGGCTGACCGTCGAGATCGCACGTGCTTTCGATCTTCTTGCTCGCCACGTCGACGATCGCCAGACGGCCCGAGGGCTTCGCCTTGCTTTCGGAGGTGTTGACGGCAACGAGCGCCTTGCCGGCGCTCGAGGTGACCGAAGTCGGCTCGCCGTCCATCATCAGCGCGCCGCCGGCCTTCGGGGCCTTGGCATCTGTAATGTCGATAAAGCCGATCGCGCCAAGCGGGCTGTCACTATAGATCAGCGTGTTGCCGTCGTCGGTCGCGGTGATGATTTCGGCGGAGCTCACCGAAAGCTTGTCCTTATCAACAGGCAGGTTCTCTGCGACCGGGAAGGACGCGATGCGGTTGAAAACCGGCTCGGCCGCGGCCGGAAAGGCAACGGATGTAAGAAGCACGGCAGCAAGAGCTGCCTTGCGCGATGAAATGGTCATGAAATCCCCCATGTGTCGAACATTCGAAACAGGAGTTTTCTGCGGGAGCGGCATGACAGAGGCATGACAGATGCGGCATTTTGCGTCAGATCATGTCAGGCTGGTTTGCGCTCCCTGCGCATCTCGTTTCGCATGATGAACAGCGAAGCAGACAGGATGAGAGCCGCTCCCACCCAGAGGTAACCCGCCGGCGCATAGCCAAAGAACAGCCAACCGGCCAGCACGTTCAACGGCAGCTTCAGATCGTCGAACGGCTGGACGTAGGCGGCATCCGCTGCAGCATAGGCGAGCGTCAGGAAATACTGCGCTACGGCAGTCAGCAGCCCCGCCAGCAGGAACAGGGCAAGGGTTGCGCCTGTCGGCACTGCAAAGCCCGCCGCAAGCGCCAACCCGCCATTTATCGGCGTCAGCAGAACGAGCAGCCAGACGGTGATCGTCTCCGGCCGTTCGATGCCCGTCAGGCTCTTGGTGATCAGCGACGAGGCGCCCCACAGCAGCGCCGAAAGCACCGGCAAGAGAGCCGCCCAGCCAAAACCATCAGACCATGGCTGCAGAATGATCATCGCTCCGGTGAAGCCGGCCGCCGTAGCTGCCCAGCGGGCCGGGCCGACGCGCTCACCCAGAAAAAGGCGGGCACCCAGAATGATGAAGAAGGGCGAGGTCATCACCAGTGCGATCGCCTGCCAGATCGGCACTACGGACAGGCCGGCGACCCAGGCCTCGACGCCGAGCGCGGCAAGCGCGACGCGCGCGAGGTGGCGCCAGGGATAGCGCGTGCGCATTGCTGCGAGACCGAGCCTCTTCAGGAGCGGCAGCGAAAACAGGAAGGCGAAGCCATATTGCCAAAACGCTGCCGACGCCGAGGGAAAGCCTAGCTTCATCGTCAGCCATTGGGTGACGACGTTTAGAAGCGAAAAGGCAATGCCGGCAAGCACCATCCAGAGGGCGCCGACAAGGGCGCGGGATGGCTCGACTGCAAGGGAAGTCTGATTCATGTCTTTCATCCATAAAAGGGACCAACATAAATCAGGACGCATGAACTCCGACCAAGCGGCGCAGGGCAACCCCTGCCCTTCGCACGGCCGACGCTCATTCTCTTCCATCCGGACTTTAACCGTCGGCTCCGGAATCGCACCGGATCTGCTGACCCCTCCCCCGCTTGGCACGAGGAAAGGCGCTCGCGGGCTCGAGCCGAAACCCTTACCGCCGGTAGGGAGTTTCACCCCGCCCTGAGAACAGAAACGTCGTAGATCAAAGCCCGCGCGGCGGCAAGAGTGCTCTAGATCCTGATGATTTTAGGCCGGATCGGCCTAAAATCTGAATCCGAATCTAA
>NZ_VSZV01000333.1:0-4390 GCF_008919455.1 Rhizobium sp. PEPV16 | reverse complement strand
CGGCATCATGCCCTAACGCAAAAGGGGTCCGGCAAAGCCGAACCCCTCTCAAATCCTGCACAGCCGGTCTCGTTTCCGGCTGGTGGATAATCTCAGATCAGCCGTTGACGGCGTCCTTCAGGCCCTTGCCGGGCGTGAATTTCGGAACGTTGCGAGCCGGAATGTCGACTTCAGCGCCCGTCGACGGGTTACGGCCCTTCGATGCGGCACGATGAGAAACGGTGAAGCTGCCGAAACCCGCGAGGCGGATGTCGCCCTTGTTCTTGAGTTCAGCCTGGACAACGTCAAAAACCGCGTCAACAGCGGAAGCCGCGTCAGACTTCGTCAGTCCTGCCTTTTCGGCTACTGCGGACACGAGTTCATTCTTGTTCATGTTTCCACCCCTTTCTAAATGGTATGAAACGACTCAAAAGTAAGCTAGGCGCAGAATAGGTTTCATCAGGCCCGCCGAAAACCCAAAAGCCCTGCAAATCAAGGAAAAGCAAGCGTCTACATGACGTTTTCACAAAAAAGGCTGGCGTTTCCGCCAGCCTTTTTGCGTGTTTTGTCCCAATGGGGCATAAATGTGGCAAAGGCCACTCAATGCGCTATGGTTGCGCCTGTCTCATCGAGGCCTTCGACCGTTGCGATGACCGGCGTTTCCACCGTGCCGTCCCATTCGATCGGCTCCGGCCGCCGGATCAGCGCATGCTTGATCACCTCGCCCATGCGGGATACCGGGATGATCTCCATGTTGTTCTTCACGTTATCAGGAATCTCCGCCAGGTCCTTGGCGTTTTCCTCCGGAATCAGCACCTTCTTGATGCCGCCGCGAAGCGCTGCGAGCAACTTTTCCTTGAGACCGCCGATCGGCAGCACACGGCCGCGAAGGGTGATTTCACCGGTCATGGCCACATGCCTGTCCACCGGGATCCCGGTCATGATCGAGACGATCGCGGTTGCCATGGCGACGCCGGCCGAGGGGCCATCCTTCGGCGTCGCGCCTTCCGGCACGTGCACGTGGATGTCGCTCTTGTCGAAGCGCGGCGGCTCGATGCCGAAATCGACAGCGCGCGAGCGGACATAGGAGGCCGCTGCCGAGATCGATTCCTTCATGACTTCCTTCAGATTGCCGGTGACCGTCATGCGGCCCTTGCCCGGCATCATCACGCCTTCGATGGTCAGCAGCTCGCCACCGACTTCCGTCCAGGCAAGGCCGGTCACGACGCCGACCTGATCCTCGCCCTCGGCTTCGCCATGGCGGAAGCGCGGGACGCCCAGATAGTCGGAGATGTTCGCCGCCGTCACATGAACGGCCTTCGTCTTACCCTTGATGATCTCGGTGACCGCCTTGCGGGCGAGTTTCATCAATTCGCGTTCGAAGTTGCGGACGCCGGCTTCGCGGGTGTACTGCTGGCTGATCGCCATCAGGGCGTCGTCGCTGACCGAGAATTCTTCCGGCTGCAACGCATGTTCCTTGATGGCCTTAGGCAGCAGGTGCCGCTTGGCGATTTCGCGCTTTTCATCCTCGGTGTAGCCGGCGATACGGATGATCTCCATGCGGTCCATCAGAGGCGCTGGAATATTCAGCGTATTCGCCGTCGTGATGAACATCACATCCGACAGGTCGTATTCGACTTCCAGATAGTGGTCCATGAAGGTCATGTTCTGGGCCGGATCGAGCACTTCGAGCAGGGCCGAGGACGGATCGCCGCGATAGTCCTGGCCGAGCTTGTCGATCTCGTCGAGCAGGAAGAGCGGGTTGGACTTCTTCGCCTTCTTCATCGACTGGATGACCTTGCCGGGCATCGAGCCGATATAGGTGCGGCGGTGACCGCGGATTTCGGCTTCGTCGCGAACGCCGCCAAGCGCCATGCGGACATACTCACGGCCGGTCGCCTTGGCGATCGACTGGGCGAGCGAGGTCTTGCCGACGCCCGGAGGACCGACGAGGCAGAGGATCGGGCCCTTGATCTTGGTGGCACGGGCCTGCACGGCCAGATATTCGACGATGCGCTCCTTGACCTTGTCGAGACCGAAGTGATCGGCTTCGAGGATCTTCTCGGCATTGTTGAGATCCGCCTTGATCTTCGACTTCTTGCCCCAGGGAATGCCGAGCAGCCAGTCCAGATAATTGCGCACGACGGTGGCTTCCGCCGACATCGGGCTCATCTGGCGCAGCTTCTTCAGCTCCGCATCGGCCTTTTCACGGGCTTCCTTGGACAGCTTTGTCTTGGAGATGCGCTCTTCCAGTTCGCTCATCTCGTCGCGGCCTTCCTCGCCGTCGCCGAGTTCCTTCTGGATCGCCTTCATCTGTTCATTGAGGTAATACTCGCGCTGGGTCTTCTCCATCTGGCGCTTGACGCGCGAGCGGATGCGCTTTTCGACCTGCAGGACCGAGATCTCGCCTTCCATGAAGCCGAGGGCCTTTTCGAGGCGCTGCTTGACGCTGGTGGTCTCCAGCATCTCCTGCTTCTCGGTGATCTTGATCGACAGATGCGACGCGACCGTATCGGCGAGCTTGGAATAGTCGTCGATCTGGCTGGCGGCGCCGACCACTTCGGGCGAAATCTTCTTGTTGAGCTTCACGTAGCTCTCGAATTCGGAGACGACCGAACGCGACAAGGCTTCCAGTTCGACCGGATCGTCATGCGGCTCCTCGAGCACATGGCCGAGCGCCTCATAGAAATCCTCGCGGCTGGTATAGGTGTCGATCTCGGCGCGGGCGCGGCCTTCGACGAGAACCTTCACGGTACCGTCGGGCAGCTTCAAGAGCTGCAGCACGTTCGCCACGGTGCCGACATTGTGGATCGCGGAAGGATCCGGATCGTCGTCGCTGGCGTTGATCTGCGTCACCAGCATGATCTGCTTGTCGGAACCCATGACCTCTTCGAGCGCACGGATCGATTTTTCCCGTCCGACGAACAGCGGCACGATCATATGCGGGAAAACCACGATGTCGCGCAGGGGCAGAACAGGGTAGGCAGTGCTGCTCGCTACAGACGTTTTCTTCGTCATTTTATGTCCTTTCCATCGTCCCGTTGCCGGGCTCTCTGCACGGCCGCTTGGGACCGGCCGGCACTCACTTGTTGCTACAAGTGGAGGTTCTAACTACGCTTTTCAAGCCATGCTAACGCCCGCGTCCCTCGGATGTGACAGCTTTATTACAACGGAACGCCAACACTATGAAGCGCGTGGCTGGACCGGCGCTTACCACTTCCGACCCGGCTAAAATACAAACGTCAGCAAGAGGCTTACGGAAACATTGCATCATTGCCAAGCACGATCCCTTGCGCAACATCGGCAAAGGCAATTTCGGTTCCCACGGGTAAATACTAACAGCGCCTCGTATGGTTTTTCAAATAGAAAGGGGCCCGCCTATGGCAAGCCCCTCAAAATAATGGTGCGAAAGTCACAAGGTCACGCCGAAGCGTTGGCCTTTTCTTCCTGCCGGTCGGCATAGATGTAAAGCGGACGCGCCGAACCGCGCACCACTTCCTCGGAGATGACGACCTCGCGCACGCCTTCCAGCGTCGGCAGTTCGAACATCGTGTCGAGCAGGATCTTCTCCATGATCGAGCGAAGGCCGCGGGCGCCGGTCTTGCGCACGATCGCCTTACGGGCGATTTCGCGAAGAGCGTCCTCGTGGAAGTTCAGTTCCACGTCTTCCATCTCGAACAGGCGCTGATACTGCTTGATCAACGCGTTCTTCGGCTCGGACAGGATCTGGATCAGCGCGTCCTCATCGAGATCCTCGAGCGTCGCCAGAACCGGCAAGCGGCCGATGAACTCAGGGATCAGGCCGAACTTGACCAGATCTTCAGGCTCCAGTTCGCGCAGAACCTCGCCGACGCGGCGGTCATCCTGCGACTTGACGCTAGCGCCAAAGCCGATCGAGGTCTTCTCGCCACGGGCAGAGATGATCTTGTCGAGGCCGGCAAAAGCGCCGCCGCAGATGAACAGGATGTTCGTCGTGTCGACCTGCAGGAATTCCTGCTGCGGGTGCTTGCGGCCGCCCTGCGGCGGAACGGAAGCGACCGTGCCTTCCATGATCTTCAGCAGCGCCTGCTGCACGCCCTCGCCCGAGACGTCACGGGTAATCGACGGGTTGTCGGACTTGCGCGAAATCTTGTCGACTTCGTCGATGTAGACGATGCCGCGCTGTGCACGCTCGACGTTGTAGTCGGCCGACTGCAGCAGCTTCAGGATGATGTTTTCGACATCCTCGCCGACATAACCGGCCTCGGTCAGCGTCGTCGCGTCAGCCATGGTGAAGGGAACGTCGATGATGCGGGCAAGCGTCTGGGCAAGATAGGTTTTGCCGCAGCCGGTGGGACCGACGAGCATGATGTTCGACTTCGCCAGCTCGACTTCGCCGTTCTTGGAGGCGTGCGCCAGGCGCTTGTAATGG
>NZ_VSZV01000340.1:69894-75982 GCF_008919455.1 Rhizobium sp. PEPV16 | reverse complement strand
AGCACGCTTGCCGTCTCGTCTTCGCCCTCCGACGGCGTGCCGGCCATCCGCGGGGTCGTGGTGCAGCCGGCGATGCCGGCGGCGAGCGCAAGTCCGGAAAGGCGCAGCAGGCCGCGCCTGGAAAGATCGATGGATGTCATGTTACCGGCGGTAGCTGAAAAGACGAAGGATGATGAAGAGCGGGATGACGATCGTCGCGCCGAGGAGCAGATAGTCGCCGACGCGCCCGAGAGCCGAGAAGCCGCGGTACCAGATCTCCAGGATGAAATCGCGTATGCCGTCGATGATGCCCCACGGCGTCAGGCCGAAGACAGTCATGACGAAACCGACGATCAGCGACACCACGATAAGCTTTATCAATGTGCGGCCGATTGAATCGCCGAGGAACCTGTTCGCCTGATCGGACATAAGCCATCTCCTGTTTGCCCTTGGAATAAGGTCGCGGCGCGACGCCCGCAAGCCCTTTCCGGAATTGGCCGCTTCGCCTCTGAAATAGGACTTGAGTTTTTTTGTGGCCGCCGCCAAATGCGCGCGAACCAATAAGGTCCATTGATGCAGCCCCACCAGCTTTCCTCCGGCGGCGTAATTGCCGACCGCCGCGCCGACTATGCCAGGATGCTCGAAGAAGGCGGTGAGCCGGAAGCGGCCGCCGAGCTGATGGAACAGGCTCTCGAGCTCGTGCCTGGCTGGGCCGCCGGCTGGTATCGCCTCGCCACCTACCTGGAAAAGGCGGGCAGGGCGGATGCCGCGATCGAGGCCTATCGCAAGACGCTTGCCCTCGATCCGGAAGACATTTTCGGCGCAACCCTCAAGCTCGCCCTTCTCGGCGACGCGGCCACGCCCGACCGGCCGCCGAGCCGCTATGTCGAGCGCCTCTTCGACGACTATGCCGACCGTTTCGAATCAGCGCTTATCGAAAAGCTCGACTACAGCGTCCCGCAGAAGCTTGCAGCGCTCATCGCCTCCACCGGCAGGCGCTACGAACGCGCCGTCGATCTCGGCTGCGGCACCGGCCTGCTCGGCCCTGAAATCCGTGGCCGTGTCGGCCGCCTCGAGGGCTTCGATCTCTCGCAGAACATGCTGGCTAAGGCCGCCGAGAAACATGTCTATGACAGTCTCGCCCAGGCCGATCTCTCGCTCGCACCCGATCTCTCCGGCCTTTTTGCCAATGCAGCGCGCCATCGCGCCGACCTGGTGACGGCAGCCGATGTGCTGATGTATCTCGGCAATCTCGAGAGCGTCTTTGCCATCGTCGGAGAACTCGCGGCATCAGGCGCCGATATCGCCTTTTCCGTCGAGGATGCGGGGGAGGGCGAGGGCTTCCATCTCGCCCCGTCGCTGCGTTACGCCCACTCGGAAACCTATGTCAGCATGCTTTTTGCCCGTCACGGGCTGGAAATCCTGAAGACCGTCAAGTCGTTCATTCGCAAAGATGGCGGAAAACCGGTTTCCGGCATTCTGTTCCTTACGCGCAAGCCCGCGTGAGCGAACATTTCTTGCGATTTTTGAATAGGTCAGCATTGCTTACCTATTTCGCTTGATCGGAAGACCGAAAAACCCGATACTGCACCACATCGGCAGAGAGCCCGGCAATATTACGCCGAGGCGCTCGGGCTCCTTTCATGATGCAAAATTCCGCCGCGCCGGGTTTTCCCAAGCGCGTTCTTGAACTCGTCTGCCGTGGAGACTGGCGACATGACACAGCTCATCAATGCCCTTGGTTTTTGGAATACGACTGCGACGCGCCACACCCCGATCGAAGACGTGCAGGGCATATTCTCGGGCAGCCTCGTTGCGGCGCTCGGCCTCTATGTGCTCGCCAGCGCTGGCCTTCTGACCGGCAGCACGGCCGGCGTGGCCTTCCTCCTGCATTATGCCTTTGGCGCCAATTTCGGTCTCGCCTTCTTCCTGCTCAACCTGCCGTTCTTCTATCTCTCCTGGAAGCGACTCGGCATGGCCTTCACCATCAAGACCTTCATCGCCATCGGCCTGACGTCGGTGCTTGCCGATGTACAGTCGCGCTTCTTGTCCATTTCAAGCATTCATCCGGCCTGGGCGGCACTTCTCGGCGGCCTGCTGCTCGGCTTCGGCCTGCTGGCGCTCTATCGCCACCGCGCTAGCCTCGGCGGTGTCGGCATTCTCGGCATCTACCTGCAGGAGCGTTTCGGCATCCGCGCCGGCCTCGTCCAGCTCGCCATCGACATCTGCGTGCTCGCCGCCGCCTTCTTCGTCACCACGCCGCCTGTCGTCTTCTATTCGGTTCTCGGCGCCGTCGTCCTCAACCTCTTCGTCGCCATCAATCACCGCGCTGATCGCTACATCGCGCTTTAATTTTATGCATGTCGGTTATCGCAAAACCGCCGCACACTTTTGCGCGACATGCTCCAACGTTACAAATCGGTAAGCCATTCTAAACAAAACGTAACTTGCCTGTGATCGGTCGCGGCGCGAAACTCATCTCGCGCCGGATTTGATGAGGTGAACTATGTCAGATTTGGAAAAACTTGTGAGACGCCGTATGCAGGAAGAATACGCCAAGGGCGCTTCCGCAGAAGAAATTTCGAAAGTCGTCCGCGACCTATTCAACAGCATCGACCTCTCGGGCAATCGGTTTGACGCCGTTGCCGTACGGGCCATCAGGGATCACGAGTGACCCGATATTCGACCGACCCGAGATTTTCGGGTCGGTTGCCAGGATGAATTCCCTGCAAGCGGATTGCGATTAGGCTGCCTTTTGCGCCGCATCGAGCGGATGCTGTGAGCGGAAGCCGACGGCAAGCCGGTTCCAGATGTTGATGGCGCCGATCGCCACCGTGATCTTGGTCATCTCTTCCTCCGAAAAATGCGCCTTCAGGGTCTCGTAGTCGGCATCCGGCGCGCCTGTCTTGGCGATATTGGTCACTGAATCCACCCACCCAAGCAGCGCCCGTTCGCGGGCGTCATAGACCGGCGATTCCCGCCAGACGCACATCAGGTTGATCCATTGTTCGGAGAGCCCATCGTGGCGGGCTTCCTTCACATGCATGTCGACGCAATAGGCACAGCCGTTGATCTGCGAAGCGCGCAGCTTGATCAGGTGGATGAAGCGGCGCTCCAGCCCGGAGGACTGGACATATTGCTCGAGCGCGGCGACTGCCTTGTAGGCGTCGGGAGCGGCTTTGGCGAAATTGAAGCGTGGTTGCATGCTCTTTCTCCTTTGTTGGTGGCTCAACGAGCCGTCTTGCGTTCATGGATTTCAAGGAAGGCGCAGCCTCTCGCTGCGATCGATCCGTCGTCGACGGCGGCAAGTTCGATGCCGATATCGGCCAGGCTCGTCTTGGCGAGTTCGGCGCGATAGACCCGTTCGGCTTTCAGCATCGCCGCGTTGATGGTGCAGGGCTGGGCGAACAAGCGATCGGAGACCGGGTTCGGTCCGCGCTGGCGGATTCCAGCGCAGCGGAACGCCGGTGCAGACCCCTCGACCGCGAGCACGATGTCGAGCAGCGAAATCTCCTTCGGCGCTTTTGCCAGCCGATATCCGCCCTTCGGCCCCGGTACGGTATCGAGGATGCCGGCGCCCGACAGCGCCTGCAGATGCTTCAGCAGATAGCTTGTCGAGACGCCGTGGAATTCTGCCAGCGCGGCCGCCGAAAGCACGCTGCCTTCGGAGAGGCCGGAAAGCATCGCAACGCTGTGAATGGCCTGCTCGACCCCATCGCCCATCTTCATGCACCCGGCCTCCTCAAATCGTGGATAAAAAATATCCACGATTGTGTCGGCTGTCAAGAGGTGTCCTCGCTGCTGCCACTTGTCTTTATCCTGACCCCGGATAGAAGACGGAAACGCCGACAGGGGAACAACATGGCATCCAACGCTTTCGTAGGCCTTCTGAATTCCAGCGCCGATCGTCACTCGCTCTTCGACGACGCCCAGGGCATCGTCGCCGGCAGCATGCTCGCCGTGCTCGGCGTAACGCTTCTCTCCGGCGCGGGGCTGCTTGCTGGCGGCACGGCGGGCCTTGCCTTCCTCGCCCATTATGCGACGGGCTTCAGCTTCGGCCTCTGCTTCTTTGCCGTGAACCTGCCCTTCTATTATCTCGCCTTCCGCCGCTTGGGCGCCGCCTTTACCATCAAGACCTTCGCCGCCATCGCGCTCACCTCGGTCCTGTCGGAATTCGTCTCGGGCTTCATCAGCATGGCGCATGTCGATCCTATCGCCGGTGCGCTCTTTGGCGGCCTCGTCATCGGCGCCGGCATGCTGGCGCTCTTCCGCCACCGCGCCAGCCTCGGCGGCATCGGCATTCTCGCCCTCTATATCCAGGATCGCTTCGGCTGGCGCGCCGGCTTCGTCCAGCTCGGCTTCGACGGCATCATCCTGGCGCTCTCCTTCTTCGTCGCGAGCCCCTTCATCATCGCCTGCTCGGTGCTCGGTGCGATCGTTCTCAACCTCACGATCGCCATCAACCACCGCAAGGACCGCTATATCGCCATGTAAAGGCTCGCGGCTCTTCTTTTTCCCCTGCATTTCACTACCTTCCAGGCGTGGACCAGATCGATTCCGAAGCTCGTGCCTTGCTGCCTGCCGCCTTTACCCGCTGGTTTGCGGAAAAGGACTGGCGACCGCGCGTCCATCAGCTGGAGCTGCTTGCCCGCGCCGAGGCCGGCGAAAGTACGCTGCTGATTGCGCCGACCGGCGCCGGCAAGACGCTCGCCGGTTTCCTGCCCTCGCTCACCGATCTCACCCGCCGCGGCAAGATCCCGCCCGGCTCCGCCTTCACCGGTATCCACACGCTCTATGTCTCGCCGCTGAAGGCGCTTGCCATCGATATCGAGCGCAACCTGATGAAGCCGGTCGAGGAGATGGGCCTGCCGGTCACCGTCGAAAACCGCACCGGCGATACGCCCAACGCCAAGCGCCAACGCCAGAAGCTCAACCCGCCGGATATTCTGCTGACGACGCCGGAACAGGTTGCCCTGCTGCTGGCCAACCGGGAGGCCGAGCACTTCTTCAAGGACCTGAAATATATCGTCCTCGACGAGCTGCATTCGCTGGTCACCTCCAAGCGCGGCCATATGCTTTCGCTTGGCCTTGCCCGCCTGCGCCGCCTTGCCCCCGGTCTCCAGACGATCGGCCTGTCCGCCACCGTCGCCGAACCGATGGATCTGCAGAAGTGGCTGGTCGGCCAGGAAGAGGGTAGCGAACATCATGCCGGCCTCGTCGTCGTCGAAGGCGGCGCCAAGCCCGATATCTCGATCCTGTCGACCGAGGAGCGTATTCCCTGGTCCGGCCATTCCGCCCGATATGCCATTCCCGACGTGTACCGCCAGCTCGTCGAACATCGCACGACGCTGCTCTTCGTCAACACCCGCAGCCAGGCGGAAATGCTTTTCCAGGCGCTCTGGACAATCAATGACGACAACCTGCCGATCGCCCTCCACCACGGCTCCCTCGACGTCGCCCAGCGCCGCAAGGTCGAGGCGGCGATGGCCGAAAACCGGCTGCGCGCCGTCGTCGCCACCTCCACCCTCGATCTCGGCATCGACTGGGGCGATGTCGATCTCGTCATTCATGTCGGCGCGCCGAAGGGCGCCTCGCGTCTTGCCCAGCGCATCGGCCGCGCCAACCACCGCATGGACGAGCCCTCGAAGGCGATCCTCGTGCCCGCCAATCGTTTCGAGGTCATGGAGTGCCAGGCCGCCCTCGATGCCAATTATATTGGCGCGCAGGACACCCCGCCCGTTGGCCGCGGCGCGCTCGATGTGCTCGCCCAGCATGTGCTCGGCATGGCCTGCGCCGAACCTTTCGACATGCTGGAACTCTACGATGAGGTCATCAGCGCCTCGCCCTATGCCGATCTGAGTTGGGAGACCTTCGAGCGCGTCGTCGATTTCGTCGCGACCGGCGGTTATGCGCTCCGCACCTATGACCGCTACGCCCGTATCCGCAAGACAGCGGAGGGCCGCTGGCGCGTCTCCAATCCTGCGGTCGCCCAGCAATATCGCCTCAACCTCGGCACCATCGTCGAAAGCCCGATGCTGAATATCCGCATGGTCAAGCGCGGCGAGGGCGGTAGGATCGGCCGCGGCGGCGCCACGTTGGGAAAGGTCGA
>NZ_VSZV01000340.1:0-69840 GCF_008919455.1 Rhizobium sp. PEPV16 | reverse complement strand
GCGTCGCAGGCCTTTTCGCTCGACCCGAAGATCCCCTCCTATAATGGCGGCAAGTTTCCGCTGTCGACCTATCTCGCTGAGCAGGTGCGGGCGATGATCGCCGATCCCGATCGCTGGCGCCGCCTGCCGGATCAGGTGCGCGACTGGCTGTCGCTGCAGGACGACAAGTCGATGCTGCCGAAGCGCGACGAGTTCCTGATCGAAACCTTCCCGCGCGGCAGCCGCGCCTATATGGTCGCTTATCCCTTCGAAGGCCGTCTTGCCCACCAGACGCTCGGCATGCTGCTCACCCGCCGGCTGGAGCGGATAGGCGCCAAGCCCCTCGGTTTCGTCGCCACCGATTATTCGCTGGCCATCTGGGGCCTCGAGGATATGGGACTGATGATCCGCAATGGCCGGCTCAATCTCTCCGACCTCTTCGACGAGGACATGCTCGGCGACGATCTCGAGGCTTGGCTGGACGAATCCTTCCTGTTGAAGCGCACCTTCCGCAATTGCGCCGTGATTGCAGGCTTGATCGAACGCCGCCATCCGGGCAAGGAAAAGAGCGGCCGCCAGATCACCGTCTCCGCCGATTTGATTTATGACGTGCTGCGCAGCCACGAGCCGGATCACATCCTCTTGCAGGCGACGCGGCAGGATGCGGCGACGGGACTTTTGGATATTGGCCGTCTTGGCGATATGCTGAGGCGAATCAGGGGTCACATCACCCACCGCGCTCTCGACCATATTTCCCCGCTCGCCGTGCCGGTGATGCTGGAAATCGGACGCGAGGCGGTGCCGGGCGAGGCCCATGACGCACTCCTGGCCGAAGCGGCGGATGATCTGATCGCCGAAGCTCTCGCCTGATGAAATATAGGGCCTGACTGACGTATTTGGGAATAAGAGAAGTGATGAACCGCCTGGCGCTGGCGCGCGACATATCAGGACTGGCCGCGATGCCGGGCATCGAGACATCGGTCCATGGCATTGCCGTCGTCTGCGATCCGCTCGGCGCCCTCTATCTGCCCGATGCCGGCCTGCTCGTCGTCTCCGACCTGCATCTGGAAAAGGGCGCAGCCTTTGCGCGCCGCGGCATGATGCTGCCGCCTTACGATACGCTGGCGACGCTGACCGTCCTTGCCGCCGTCATTTCCCGCTATAACCCGAAGCTCGTTATCTCGCTCGGCGACAATTTCCACGACCGCATCGGTTCCAAGCACCTGCCGGAGAATTTTCGCGCCCTGATCGTCGAGATGGCGCGCGGCCGCGAATGGATCTGGATCAATGGCAACCATGATCCGGATGGCATCGTCGATTTGCCGGGCACATCTGCCGACGAGATGCATTATGCCGGCCTGACCTTCCGGCACGAGCCGAAGAACGGTTTGCAGAGCGGCGAAATCGCCGGCCACCTGCATCCGTCGGCGACCGTGCGCCGCCGCGAGAAATCCGTCCGCCGCCCCTGCTTTGCCACTGACGGCGCCCGCCTGCTGATGCCAGCCTTCGGCCTCATGAGCGGCGGTCTGGATCTCGGCCACCAGGCGATGAAGGGCCTATTCGACAAGGCTTTGCTGGTGGCGCATCTGCTCGGCAAAGACCGGATTTATTCTGTCAGGTACGGGAATTTGTGGGGGTAGAGCCCTTCATATTTGGACGGCACCGCCTAGCTCAATCGCACTCCTGCAACTGCCGCTGATACGTCCCTGCCATCCGCGCAAACTTCTGCGCCGTTTGCTGCAACTGCCTGTTTGAGCGCCAGTCGCCGCGTTTGTACCCTGTCGGACCGGAATAATAGGCAAGGTAAAGATTATAGGCATCGTTCAGCGGAATGCCGGTCTCCATGCTGTTCTGATAGTGATACCAGCCGATGAAATCGATCGCGTCGGCGAAGTTCGCCCGCCGCGCCGCCCAGTTCCCCGTCTGCGATTGATAGTGATCCCAGGTCCCGTCGAGTGCCTGCGAATAGCCGTAGGCCGTTGAAGGCCGGGTCCAGGGAATGAAGCCGAACAGCTTGGTGCGCGGCGGCCGCGCATAGGGCTGGAAGCCGGACTCGGTATACATCGTCGCCATCAGGATCGGCACGGGCACGCCGTACTTCTTCTCCGTTCGTTCTGCGGCGCTCTGCCAGCTGGAGAAGAGCCCGTCGCGCTCGTCGAAGACGGCACAGATGTTCCTCGTCTGCTTCGGCGCCGTCGCGCAGCCGGCAAGCAGCGCGAGACCCACGGCCGTCAGAACGATACGAGTACGCATGACAAAACCTCTCGTTTCCGAGAGATTACTAACTCGTAAATGTTAAAAACCGGTTTTTAGTCGAATGCGAACTTCCCCGGCTGCCTCCTTGTGCGGCCAGGGATCGATACCCTGGCCTGACCATCGGACGGCATCCCATCCACTACGCTTTGACGGGCTCGTAGCGCAGGATCACCGCGCCGCCTTCCGTCGTCGAGGATTCGATGAGCTTCAGCGGCACCTGGCCCTCTGCCGGTTTGAAAAGCGGATTGCCGCCGCCGAGGATCACCGGCACCAGGCAAACCCTGATCTCGTCGATAAGGCCGGCTTTCAGCAGAGTGTCGGCAAGCTCGGCGCTGCCGAAGATGAAGATCGTCTTGCCGTCCTCCTGCTTCAGCCGCGTCAATTCGGGGATCGGATCGCTGACGACGCGGGCATTGTTCCAGCCGGGCTCGCTCATCGTCCGCGACACGGCGATCTTGGCGATGCCGTTCATATAGGCCTTGATCTCACCTTCGCCCTCGGCGGTCGGCCAGTAGGCGGCCATGCCCTCATAGGTCTTGCGGCCAAACACCAGCAGATCGCCTTCCCTGCCGAACTGTTCGGCATAGCGCTGCAGCTCGGCCCCCCAGGCGAAATTGTGGAAGTCGATATCCCAAGGCTTCGTGCCTTCGAAATAACCATCGAGTGTCATCAGGTTCCAGACAACAAGCTTTCTCATTTCCATCCTCCTTCTGAATTGCCATCCATCATGAAAACTGGTTGCGTTTAACAACTGGTTGAAAGCTAAACTGACTGATAGCGAAATGCAAGCGGTTTTTTTTGGAGTAGAGCATTCGGGCAAGCAGCTGCTCCCGCAGGCCTTCGCCCTCAGCGCCTTGCCGAGCCTATTTTCGGGAGGAAATCCTGAGCGCCTTGGCTATGGATCAGTCCTTGCGGAAGATCAGGCTGGCACCCCAGCCGGTGATGACGGCGAGCAGTACGGCCGCAAAGCCGTAGAGGATCGGCTGCTCATGCGCCGCATCGGTGATCGTCTGCTCGATGCCGGTCTTGATGACCCGCAGCGGCAACGATTTTTCGGTGACGAAAAGCCCGCTCTTGAACAGGTAGGCGCGCACGGTGTGCACGCCGTTCGGAATGTTTGCCGGCAAGCGCAGGCTCGCCTTGAAAAGGTTGGAGGAAACGAACCGCACGCCGCTCGGGTTGCGGTCGTAGAGCCCGCCACCCTGCTGTAGCCGCCGGAAGGCGTCGCGGAACTCGCCGAGATTGCTGCCGTCGCCGACGAAGCCGACCGGCGTCAGCGGAATGTGGTCGATGCCGATCCCCTGATCGGTCAGCTCGAGCGGTGTCGTCAGATCGTCGATCATACGCGAGCTCGACATCGAATAGGAATGCGGCACCGCTTCGAAGGTCATCGAGCGGGTGTTCACCCAGATGCCGAAGACGCGTTCCTTCCTGCGCACTGTCGCATCCTCGCGCGGGCCCTCCAGCACCACGACCACGTCATATTGGCCGATGGCGAGCAGCAGTTGGTCGGTATTCGAGAGCGCCCCGAAGATGGTCAGATCCGCGCCGTGGAAATCCGAGGTGATGGCGATTTCGCTGGTCGAGGTGCCGATTTCCAAACCTTCACGCACCGCTTCCGTTGCCTGCCCGGGTAGCCACTGCGCTGCGGCTACCGCCGGCAGCAGGCAAAGCAATGCGATGACAGCGGCAGCCAGGCGCATCAATTGCCCACTCCCATCACCACCGAATAGACGTCGGCCGGCGTCACCACCAGAGCGATCGCAAGACGCACGCCGACGGCGAGCACCAGCAGGCCGAGCAGGGCGCGCAGCTGCTCGCCGCGCAGTTTCTGGCCGACGCGCACGCCGTATTGCGCCCCGATCACACCCGCCACCATCAGGATGAAGGCGAGCACGATGTCGACGGAAAAGTTCGTCGCCGCCTGCACGATCGTCGTATAGGCGGTCACGAAGATGATCTGGAACAGCGAGGTGCCGACGACGACATTGGTCGGGATACGCAACAGGTAGATCATCGCCGGCACCATAATGAAGCCGCCGCCGACACCCATGATCGAGGTGAGGATTCCGATCGCAAAGCCGAGTGCCACGATCGGAATGACGCTGAGAAAGATCTTTGATTTCTTGAAGCGCACCTTCAGCGGAAGCTTATGCACCCAGTGCTGGTGGCCGGGCTTGCGCGGTGCGGGCGGCTCGTTGCGCGCTGCCCGCCGCATGGCATTGACGCTTTCGAGCAGCATCAGTCCGCCGACGGTGCCGAGGAAGACGACATACATCAGCGAGATGATGAGATCGAGCTGGCCGATGGCGCGCAGCAGCGAGAAGATCCAGATCCCGACCGTCGCACCCGCAAGGCCGCCGACCAGCAGCACCGTGCCGAGCTTGACGTCGAGCGAGCCGCGCCGGAAATGCGAGATCGCGCCAGATATCGACGACGCCACCACCTGGTTGGCGCCGGTCGCGACTGCGACAACCGGGGGGATGTTGTAGAAGATCAACAGCGGCGTGATGAGAAAACCGCCGCCGACGCCGAACATTCCAGACAGGAATCCGACGGCCGCCCCCATGCCGAGAATGATGAAGATGTTCACCGACAATTCTGCGATGGGCAGATAGATTGTCACAGCCGACCCCGAATGATGACCGCTCCTGCCGGGCGGTTTCTTGTCACGTCCCCGTTCGAATGCGCATCATACTGTGAAATCGTTGCCAGAGGCTTTCGATCGGCCCCGTGATTAGCCATAGAGATTGACGGAGAGATCGGTGGCAGAGGATTCGCCGGATGCGTGGATCGATATGTCCGGGCATAATCCGGCTTTTTTCAGGTTTTGTGACAGGCGACGGCAAAATTGAAAAAAGCCTTGCGGCATAGTGCCGCCAGGCGTTTTTCATCGCCGGAACAGAGAGTCCAGACGATCCCGCGTCGATGCGACGCGCCTCAGATTGCCTTGCTGCCCTGCTTGTTGCGTTCGAGCAGCGCCTTCACGGTCGCATCGGTCACCTTGCCGTCCGGTTCCTGGCCGACAGACTTCTGGAAGTTTTTGATCGCGGTCACGGTCTTCGCGCCCATTTCGCCGTCCGGCACGCCGGCGTCGAAGCCGTTATTGTTGAGGATCGCCTGGATGTTGCGGACCGCCTTCTTCATGTCGACGCTCGCCGTCTTGGCGCCGGTGCCGGCCCACTCGTCGGGAATGTCGATGGCGTTCGTGCGATGGTCGACCGGTTCCGCCTTCCAGAGATCGGCCTTGGCGCGTGCCCGTTCGAGCTGGTCGGGCTTCATGGCTTTGGCCACTTCGTCGCGCTTCTGCGCCGCATCCTTGTCGCCACCCTTGGCGGCGATCGCAAACCATTTGTAGGATTCTTCGAGATCCGCCGGGACGCCATTGCCGCGCGCGCAGAGGATCGCCAGGTTGAACTGGCTGTCGGTGATGCCGAGGTTCGCTGCCTTGGTAAACCACGAGGCGGCCGTTGCATAATCCTGCTGGCCGAGCGCGCCGGAGGCGTAGAGGACGGCGAGATTGTGCATGGCGCTGGCATTGCCTTGGTTGGCCGCCTGTTCGTAAAAACCCTTCGCCTTGGCGATGTCGCGTTCGACGCCGTTGCCCTTTTCGTACATGCTGCCGAGCCGATATTGCGCAGGCGCAAAGCCTTTGTCGGCCGCAATCTGGTACCAGCCTGCGGCCTGCTTCTGATCGACCGCCATGCCGTTGCGGCCGTCGGAATAACGTGCGCCGATCTCGAACAGCGCCAGCGCATCGCCGCCGCTCGCCGCATCGGCAAGCGATTTCGGCTGGACGGTATCGGGAATGGTGATGGCCGGTGCGGGTGCTGCCGCAGCCGGGGCGTTCGGAGCGAAGCCCGATATCTCCTGTGCCGCGCCCGACGGACCCGGAGGGGCAAGGGTCGCTGCCCCTTCGCCGTCAAGCGGCGCCACGTCGGTCAGATGCTCGCCGGCGTCAGGCAGGGTCGCTTCCGGCTGGGTCTGTTCGGCGGCGGGCGGTACAGCATCCGCTGCCGGAGCGGTCGTTCCGAGAGAGGCGGCATCCGGCTGGGCAGGTGTCGCGTCAGGCAAGGCCGGCGACGGATTTTCGGCGCCAGTCAGCGCCGAGACTTCTGCTGGCGGCTGCGGCGCGCTCTCGCCACTTGTCAGCGTTCGGGCCAGCGGAAAGGCCATGATCGCGAGCAGCACGGCGCCGACCGCCAGCAGGATCGGCCGCCGGTAGCGCGAAAAGGCGCTGGTCTTGCCCGTCTTGTCAGAAGCCTTGCCGGCCTTGTCGGCAGTCGCGCCCTTCTTCTCGGCCTTGCCGGCTGCCTGCTTCGGATTGGCATCCACCTCCATCGCGGCCGCCTGCGCCGCACGGCGCGCGGCAGCGATATAATCGGCGCGATCGGTTTCGCCGGCAGGTTTGCCGCGCGCCGCACTCTGGCTGGCGCGAACCCGTTCAAGGATCTTCTTCACGTCAGGCGCGCCCGAACCGGGCTCGAGTAGTTCGTTTGCCGCATCGGTCGGCACCACGTCGGTGGGGTCAATCGACGGCGCGGGGTCGATCATCGGACGTTCGGTCGCCCGGCTCTCGGCTTTCTTGCCGGGCAGTAGCCGCTTGCCGAGGTTGGCGAGCAGGCTGGCCTTTGCCGGTGCCTGTGTCCCTGCCGATGCCGCTGCTGTCTCCGTTGTCCTGGTCGCGGCGTCGATGGCGATCGCGCTCGTTCCGCTCATGGCGGTGGCTTGCGCCGGGGCGGCAGGTTCGGCGGCGACCTCGGCCGTCCGGATAACAGGAGAAGCCTTCGCTGTCGGGGCAGCGGCCGGCGTCCTGTTCAGCTCCGCTTCGGCCACCATCAGCGCATAGGGATCGACATCGAAATCGACGTCGGCGATCGGCATCTGCGCGGCCGGCCGCCCGCGATCTTCCATGCCGTCGAGCCGATCGGCGATATGCACCAGCGTCTCGTGCAGCGCCTGGAAAGTCTTGTGCGTGCGTTCCTCGCTGTCGCGGCTGAGGTCCTCGAGGTGGCGCAGATCTTCGGCCAGCGCCGTCAGCGCCGACATGTCGGCGGCGGGCATGACACCCTGCGGGCCGCCATGGCGCGAATAGGCTTCGACGACGGCCTCTGCCGCCTGGCGTGCGGCCTCGATGATATATTCATCGCTCGTCGCCATGTAATCTTCGATGGCGCCCATGCGCTGGTCGAACTCGGGGGGTATTACAGCGCTTTCGCGCGGCGCGCTCATCAGCGCCGAAAGATTGGCGATCTGGTCTTCGAGGTTCTTCAGCGCCCGCGGATCGGTCGGCGCTGCCGATGTGCTCTCTTCCAGCCGGGCGGCAATGTCGCTCAGCCGTCCTTCGAGACGCAGGAAGGCGCCGTCGTCGACTACCGCGGCCGGTGCCGGTGCCGGCGCCTGCTGCTGATGGGCCATCTCGTCGATGCGCCGGGCGAGATGGTCGAGCCGCTGGGCCAGCACATCGTTGACGGCGCCGTTCTCAAGCGCGTCGATCTTGCGGGAAATGTCGGAAAGCGTGCCGGTGAGATCGGCCTGCGGCGCAGTCTCCTGCGTGCGCTCTAGCAGATAGGAAAGATGTTCCAGCCGTTCGTCGAGCCGCGACGTCGATTCCGCCTTCGTCAGTTCCTCGACGCGTCCCGTCAGTGCCTCCAGCCGCATCGCCAGCTCGTCGGCCGGGTTCACGCGGCTGGCCGCATCATGGCTCATCAGGTCGATCTGGTCGGCGAGCGCCGCAAGCCGGCTTTCCAGCCGCTGCATCAGACCCGGATCATTCGCAGTGGCGGTGCGGCCGCTTGCCGCGATTGCCCGGCTGATCTCGTCGAGCCGCATGTCCATGGCCGCGAACTGTTCGGACATGACCCGGTCGTGCGGCTGGATCATATTGCCGAAATGCTCCATCGCCGTGGCGATTGAGATGAGCTTGTCTTCCAAGGCCCGAACAGCCGGGCTTTCGCCCATGCCGCCGATATGGCGCTTGATATCGTCGAGCCGATAGGCGAGCGAAACGAGCTCTTCCTGCAACCCCTCGGTATCGAGCGCCGCAAGCCGGTTTTCGAAGCCATCCCAGCGATTTTCCAAATGGCGCAGCGAATCTTCGCGCGCCAGCCCGTCCATCAGCGAGCGCAGCTCTTCGAAATCCTCGCGAAGGCCCGTGGCCTCCGGTGCGGCGGAGCGGCCGGTCAGTTGCGTGATGCTCTGGGCCAGGCGGCCCATGTCCGCGCGTATGTCGTCGGCGAAGCGGCCGTCTCCGGCATTTGTCTTGATTTCGCGCAGCTCGGCGCGCAGCGCGTTCATTTCGCGGGTGACGCCCTCGGAAATGTCGCGCTTCAGGTCCTGCCGCAGATTTACGAGCGCCTGGGCGATCTCCGTCATCGTGTCGTCGCCGGCGCGGAAGGCGGGTGCCGGCACCGGGGCAGCGGCGCGCGGCGCAGGTTCACGAAGCTGCGGAGCCTGCTCGCGTGCGTAAGGCCGCTCGCGGCCGGCTTCAAGCGCGCGCTGGCGTTGACGAATTTCGGAGAGCGGATCCGGCCGCGGCTCGGGCAGGGCTTTTGCTGGCCGGGGAGCATGGGAAGCGGCATAAGGATCGCGCTCGGCCGTTGCCGCGCGCGGCCGCTGTTCGCGCCCGCTGCCCATCAGCCCTTCGATGCGCGCCTCCAGCCCTTCGATCGTGCGGTTCAGCGCATCGAGCGAGGTCCTGTCGGACTGTCGGGAAGGATTTGATCGCGATCCGTTCATCTTCTTGCTCGCTTCGACTGCTCGACCCCTCGTCAGAGCTCGATCGTTGGCTTTTCGTCTGCTGCCCGCTTTACGCGGGCCTGAGCGCACCATTCATAAGACGATAGTCAATTAGACTTTCCTCAAGCTGAACGATGTAGCGGCATCCTAAGGGAACGCGAGACGGGGGAAAGGATGCGGATCACTACTGCTCAATCCGCACCTTTCACGAAACGTGGTAAACAAGCCGTTAATGCCGATGGGAATTTTTTAACGTTTGTGTTCCAAACGCCGTTTTTTGGCGGCAATTGCCCCCGAACGCGTCATATCGAATGGCCGCTCGCGCGCTCAGGCCGGCCTGGATATTGCAGCTCGATCTTCACGCCTTTAGGGCCATAGACGAAGACCTGGCCGAGATCGGTGTCGGGAATATCGTAGTATTCGTAGCGATAGCCACCCGCCAGCAGGGCTCAGAAGCTCTCCGTCCAGGGCCGAACTTCCACCTCCAGCGACCATGCGCTGCGGTGCTGGCGAAGCACATCGATATAGGTCTGGGCGATCGCATCCGGCAGCAGCGTACCATCCGGCTTCTCCACCCGGTCCGGCCGGATCTGCGAGCGCACCGCGCCGTCGATGACGAAATGCGCGACATGGATGCCCATCGGCCCGAGTTCGCGGGCGGCACTCTGGGCAAGGCCGCGCAACGCGAACTTGCCCATCGCGAAGGGGGCCGATTGCGCAAATCCCTTCACGCTTGCCGACGCGCCTGTCATGAGGATGGCGCCGCGGCCGCGCGGGATCATCCGTCGCGCCGCCTGCTGCACCACCAGGAAACCGCCGAAAGCAGTGGTCGCAATCGCCTTCTCGACCTCGGCGGGATCGAGTTCGGCGAGCGGGCCGCGCTGACGGGCGCTGGCATTGAAGATCACCACGTCAGGCCCACCGATTGCGGCGGCAGCCTCGTCGAACAGTGCCACGACGCTCGCCGGCTGCGAGACGTCGGCGGTAAAGGCGCTGGCGCCCGTTTCATCGACCAGCGCGTGGAGTTTTTCGATATTGCGGGCGGCGAGCCCGACCTTGACGCCCTGCGCCGACAATTGCCGGGCAAGCGATGCGCTGATGCCGGAGCCCGCACCGACGATGAGTGCGCTCTCATAGGGAAAGTCGGTCATGATGTCTTCCTCGATGGATCGTTCCACAGACGTAGGACGTCGGAACGACTTGCGCTACTGCTCGGCCGAGACTCCGTTCTGCGGTGGACAAGGAAGATGAGATGGCGTCTGCTCCTTTCGGCGCCTTCATGGCCCGCGGATTCGTGCTCTCGAATTTTTTCAAGAAAGACGCCGTAGCTGTAAAATTTGACGTTTACGCAAACGTCAATATTTTGTAAGACAGTGCCCAAGGCCGTCGCAATCCGGTCAGTCGAATGGGAGGAATTTGAGAGATGCCAGTCTACAAGGCCCCGGTGAACGATACGCTTTTCGTCCTGAACGACGTACTGGGTCTCGAGCGCTACAACAATTTGCCGGGTTTTGCCGACGCGACCCCCGATATGATCGAAGCGATCCTCAGCGAGGCCGGAAGGGTTGCCGAAGAAGCTCTCTTTCCGCTGAATTATTCCGGCGATCAGGAAGGCTGCACGCGTCACGACGATGCCAGCGTCTCGACGCCGAAGGGCTTCAAGGAGGCTTATAAAGCCTATCGCGAAGGCGGCTGGATCGGCCTTGCGGTGCCGGAAGAATTCGGCGGGCAGGGGCTTCCCTATACGCTGCATACCGCCGTCGGCGAATATACGTCTGCCGCCAACATGTCGCTGATGATGTATCCGGGCCTGACGCAGGGCGCGATCGCGGCACTCCTCGTCCACGGTTCCGACGAGCAGAAGGCCACCTATCTGCCGAAGATGGTGGACGGCACCTGGTCGGGCACCATGAACCTGACCGAGCCGCATTGCGGCACCGATCTCGGCATGCTGCGCACCAAGGCAGTGCCGCAGGCTGACGGCAGCTACAAGATCTCCGGCCAGAAGATCTTCATCTCCGCCGGCGAGCACGACCTGACTGACAATATCATCCATCTGGTGCTGGCCCGCATCGAAGGTGCGCCCGAGGGTACCAAGGGCATCTCGCTCTTCATCGTTCCGAAATTCCTCGTCGGCGAGGACGGCGAGGCAGGCGCCCGCAACGCAGTCTCCTGTGGTGCGATCGAGCACAAGATGGGCATCCACGCCAACGCCACCTGCGTGATGAATTACGACGAGGCGACCGGCTTCCTGATCGGCGCCGAAAACCGCGGCCTCAACGCCATGTTCGTGATGATGAACGAGGCCCGCCTGATGGTCGGCCTGCAGGGCATCGCCATTTCCGAGATCGCCTATCAGAACGCCGCCAGCTATGCCCGCGACCGCATCCAGGGCCGCTCGTTGTCCGGCCCCAAGGCGCCGGACAAGAAGGCCGATCCGATCATCGTCCATCCGGATATTCGCCGCACGCTGATGACCATCCGCGCCTTCAACGAGGCCGGCCGCGCCTTCCTGCTCTGGACCGCGCTCAAGTCTGATATCGCCCACCGCGCTAGCGACGAGAAGGAGCGCCAGACGGCCGACGACATTCTCGGCCTCGTCACCCCGATCCTCAAGGGTGTGATGACCGACAAGGGCTTCGATCATGCCGTCATGGCCCAGCAGGTCTTCGGCGGCCACGGCTATATCGAAGAACACGGCATGAGCCAGTATGTGCGCGATGCCCGCATCGCCATGATCTATGAGGGCGCCAACGGCATTCAGGCACTCGATCTCGTCGGCCGTAAGCTGGCCTTGAACGGCGGCCGTGCCGCCATGGCCCTCTTCAAGGAGATCGGTGATTTCTGCGAGGAGAACCGCGAGAACGAAAAGCTCTCCTTCTTCACCAAGCATCTGAAGAAGGGCTTGAACGACGTCCAGGGCGCGACCATGTGGTTCATGCAGAATGCCATGGCCAAACCCGACAATGCCGGTGCCGGCTCGACCGACTACATGCACCTCTTCGGCCTCGTCATTCTCGGCTATATGTGGGCGAAGATGGCCAACGCCGCCGAGGACGGCCTTGCATCCGGCGCTGCCGTCCGCGAGGATTACCTGAAGAACAAGCTGGTGACCGCCCGCTTCTTCATGGAACGCCTGATGCCGGAAACCGCGCTTCGCAAGGCCCGCATCGAGGCTGGCGCCGACACGATGATGGAACTGGCCGCCGAAGCGTTTTGAGCTGGTTCTCCCTCCCCCTTGTGGGGAGGGCTGGGGAGGGGTCTTAATCTCCTCCTTCCAAGATTTGAGGCAAGATAGATTGCCGTCAGGGAGATGAGACAATGACCGAGGTTTTCATTTACGACCACGTGCGTACGCCGCGCGGCCGCGGCAAGAAGGACGGCGCCCTGCATGAGGTGCCCTCCGTCCGCCTTGCCGCAAAGACGCTGGAGGCGATCCGCGATCGCAACGGGCTCGATACGGGAACGGTCGACGACATCATCATGGGCTGCGTCGATCCGGTCATGGATGCCGGCGCCGTCATCCCCAAGGCTGCTGCCTTCGAAGCCGGTTACTCCACTAAGGCGCCTGGCATGCAGATTTCCCGCTTCTGCGCCTCCGGCCTCGACGCCGTCAATTTCGGTGCCGGCAAGATCGCCCAAGGGGCCGACGATATCGTCATTGCAGGCGGCGTCGAAAGCATGTCGCGCGTCGGCCTCGGCATGTCCGGCGGCGCCTGGTTCATGGATCCTTCGGTGAATTTCCCGGCCTATTTCATGCCGCAGGGCGTCTCGGCCGATCTGATCGCCACCAAATACGGCTTCAGCAGAACCGATGTCGACGCTTACGCGGTCGAGAGCCAGAAGCGTGCCGCCCATGCCTGGGAAAAGGGCTGGTTCGACAAGTCGGTCATCCCCGTCAAGGATCAGAACGGCCTGACGATCCTGGCAAAGGACGAGCATATGCGCCCCGGCACAGACATGCAGGCGCTCGCCTCCCTCAATCCGTCCTTCCAGATGCCCGGCGAGATGGGCGGCTTCGAGGCCGTCGGCATCCAGGCCCATCCCGAGATCGAGCGCATCAACTATGTCCATCATGCCGGCAATTCCTCCGGCATCGTCGATGGCGCCAGCGTCGTCCTGCTTGGTTCCAAGGCGGGCGGTGAGAGCATGGGCAAAAAGCCGCGCGCCCGCATCAGGGCTTTCGCCAATATCGGCTCCGATCCGGCCCTGATGCTGACCGGGCCTGTCGACGTCACCGAGAAACTGTTGAAACGATCAGGCATGAGCCTTGCCGACATCGATCTCTTCGAACTCAACGAGGCCTTCGCTGCCGTGGTGCTGCGCTACATGCAGGCCTTTGACATCGACCATGACAGGATCAACGTCAATGGCGGCGCCATCGCCATGGGCCATCCGCTCGGCGCCACCGGCGCGATGATCCTCGGCACGGTGCTGGATGAACTTGAACGCCGCGACCTCAACACCGCGCTGGTGACGCTCTGCATCGGCGCCGGCATGGGCACGGCAACGGTTATCGAGAGGGTCTGACGATGGGCTTCAACACCGGCACGATCGAAACCGAATATGCCGAGGTCAGCGAGCACTGGTCGCCCCGCGTCATCGCCGATCTCAACGGCCAGAGCGTCAAGCTAGCCAAGGTT
Source organism: Rhizobium sp. PEPV16 (assembly GCF_008919455.1). NCBI lineage: Bacteria > Pseudomonadati > Pseudomonadota > Alphaproteobacteria > Hyphomicrobiales > Rhizobiaceae > Rhizobium > Rhizobium sp. PEPV16. The sequence continues at coordinate 56,224 of NZ_VSZV01000340.1, read as the reverse complement.
AAGGGTCAGCTCGCCTGGCATTCCCACCGCGACGAGGACGAGCTTTTCCTGATCTGGAAGGGCGCGCTGACCATCGAATATCGCGACCGTCCGCATGTGCATCTGAACGCCGGTGATTTTCATGTCGTGCCAATGGGTGTCGAGCATAATCCGGTTGCTGAGGAGGAATGCTGGATCGTGCTTTTCGAGCCGTCGCTGACCAAGCATACCGGCGATGTCGTCACCGAAAAGACGAAGACCTTAGACGCGCAGCGCAGCCATTTGCCGGCCTGATCGGGGAGGAACCCAATGACCTACACCAATTTCACGCTCGAAACCGACGCCGACGGCATTTCTCTCGTCACCTGGGACATGCCCGGCAAATCGATGAACGTCTTTACCGCGGAGGTGATGGCCGAACTTGACGCGATCATCGACGCCACGACCGCCGGTGCCGCCATCAAGGGTGTCGTCATCACCTCGGGCAAGTCCTCCTTCTCCGGCGGCGCTGATCTTTCGATGATCAAGTCGATGTTCAGCTCCTATCAGGATGAGAAGGAAAAGAGCCCGCAAACGGCGGTGCAGAACCTCTTCGGTTTGGTCGGCCGCATGAGCGGCCTGTTCCGCAAGCTCGAAACATCGGGCAAGCCCTGGGTTTCCGCCATCAACGGCACCTGCATGGGCGGCGCTTTCGAACTGTCGCTCGCCTGCCACGGCCGCGTCGCCTCCAATGCCAAGAGCGTCAAGATCGCACTGCCCGAAGTGAAGGTCGGTATCTTCCCCGGCGCCGGCGGCACGCAGCGTGTGCCGCGGCTGGCGAACGCCCAGGATGCGCTGCAGATGATGACGACGGGCCAGTCGCTGACCGGCTCCCGCGCCAAGGCGATGAACCTCGTCCACCAGGTGGTGGAGCCCGATCAGCTCATCGCGGCCGCAAAGCAGATGATCAAGGATGGCCTGAAGCCGGTCGCCCCGTGGGACGAGAAGGGCTTCAAGGCGCCCGGCGGCGGCATCTGGACGCCGGCCTCTGCCCAGCTCTGGCCGGCAGCTCCGGCGATCCTGCGCAGGGAAACATCGGGCAATTATCCGGCAGCGCTTGCCATCCTGAAATGCGTCTACGAAGGCTTGCAGGTGCCTTTCGACACCGGCCTGAAAATCGAGCAGCGTTATTTCACCGAGGTGCTGCAGACCCGCGAAGCCTTCTCGATGATCCGTTCGCTGTTCATCTCCATGCAGGAGCTCGGAAAAGGCGCCCGCCGCCCGGCAGGTCATGCGAAGACCGAGCTGAAGCATGTCGGCGTCGTCGGCGCCGGTTTCATGGGCGCCTCGATTGCTTATGTCACCGCCGCCGCCGGCATTCCCGTGACGCTGATTGATCGCGACATCGAAGCGGCGACCAAGGGCAAGACCGTCTCCGAAGGTCTGGTCAAGGATTCTGTCGGTAAGGGGCGTCTTACGCAGGATGAAGCAGCTGCACTGCTCTCCCGCATCACACCCTCGGCAGACTATGCCGACCTCACCAATGCCGACCTCGTCATCGAGGCGGTGTTCGAGGATCGCGAGGTGAAGAGAGCGGTCATCGAGGCGGTCGAAGCCGTGCTGCCGGAAGGTGCGATCTTTGCCTCCAACACTTCGACCCTGCCGATCTCAGGTCTCGCCAAGAATTCGAAACGCCCGGCCGATTTCATCGGCATCCACTTCTTCTCGCCTGTCGAGAAGATGATGTTGACCGAGGTCATCCTCGGAAGCGACACCGGCGACAGGGCGCTGGCTGTCGCTCTCGACTATGTTGCAGCCATCAAGAAGACGCCGATCGTCGTCTACGACACCCGCGGCTTCTTCGTCAATCGTTGCGTGCTGCGCTACATGTCGGAAAGCTACGACATGCTGATCGAGGGCGTGCCGCCTGTCATGATCGAGAATGCCGCCAAGATGGCCGGCATGCCGGTCGGTCCGTTGGCGCTCAACGACGAGGTCGCCATCGACCTCTCGCTGAAGATCCTCAAGGCGACGGTCGCCGATCTCGGCGAAAAAGCCATCGACCCCAGGCATATGGAACTCATCTCCCGCATGGTGGAAAAGGAGGGCCGTTTCGGCCGCAAGAATTCCAAGGGCTTCTACGACTACCCGCCGAAACCGGCGAAGAAGTCCCTCTGGCCAGACCTCAAGACCTTCTATCCGCAGAAGCCGACGGATGAGGTTGACGTCAACGTCCTCAAACAGCGTTTCCTCGTCACCATCGCGCTGGAAGCCGCCCGCACGGTGGAGGAAGGTATCGTCACCGATCCGCGCGAAGCGGATGTCGGCTCGATCCTCGGATTCGGCTTCGCGCCCTATACCGGCGGGGCGCTGAGCTATATCGACGGGATGGGTGCCAAGGCTTTCGTGGAACTGGCTGAAAAGTTAGCTAATACTTACGGAAGTCACTTCAAGCCGACGCCACTGTTGAAGGACATGGCCGCCAAGGGCGAGACGTTCTACGGACGGTTCGACCCCTATGCGAAGATGGGGCAGGCGGCTTAGGCCTCTGTATCTGCCGCGGCGCGCTCCTCTGCCCTGCCGGGCATCTCCCCCACAAGTGGGGAGATTAGCTGGGCGCGACGGCTTCCCCTATCATATCCGTTACGGCAAGACGCCGAAGAGGTCCGGTGAGCCGGCGGCTTGCCGATCTCCCCACCTGTGGGGGAGATGGCCGGCAAGCTAGAGGGGGCTGGACACGCACGACGTCAAAGAAATCCTCCCTCAGCCCGCTCGACTTTCCCTTGCTGCGGCCTTGCCACGGACACAATTTCCGATTACATGTTCGCGCATCGATCTTGCTAGATGAACTTTGAAACGGCCTCGCGTCGTTCCTGGCGAACTTCCTCCAAAATCGGTTTTCATCGCCGCTCGGCATTTATCCGAGCTGCAGTCTTCTATGAACGATTCGAAAAGGATATCGTCATGAGCACAGGTACCGTAAAGTGGTTCAACGCAACCAAGGGCTTCGGCTTCATTCAGCCGGATGACGGCGCAGCCGACGTTTTCGTCCACATCTCCGCCGTTGAACGCGCTGGCATGCGCGATCTCAAGGATGGCCAGAAGCTGTCTTACGAGCTCGTCCGCGACAACAAGTCCGGCAAGATGTCGGCAGACCGCCTCCAGGCGGCCTGAGCCTTCAAGGCTCTAAATATCACCTCCGGATCGTGACCACGGATGTACTGGCACTTTTCGTTGAGATAGCAGGGAAGGTCGGGTTAACCCGGCCTTTTTTTGTGTCTGGTCGGTTGATGCTGTGCCCAGTTGGCGGAGTAGCCGGCCACGGCACGATCTTAAAGAATCTTTCGTTTGGTCAAGCTGAATACGGCGCCGGCGACAACAAATCCTGCAAGACAGCAAAGCCCCTCAACCGCCGGCCGTCTCGCCACCCTCCAGCATCTCCATCACCCGCGCCATCACCGCCCGTGCCGCATCGAGCTCGGCTGACGTGAAAGCGGCGCCTAGCGCGTCGGCCCAACCGGCTTGCGCGACCTCGATGACACCGAGCCGCGCCGCCCCTTCTTCCGTCAGTCGTACCAGCTTGGCGCGCTGGTGCTGCGGGTTGTCGGCATAGGCGATCAGGCCTTCGCTCTCCAGCACGTCGGCAAGCCGCTGCACGCCCTGGCGGGCGAGGCCGAGCGCGCGGGCGATCTGCGCCACCGACATGCCGCCGCGTCGTGCCGCGGCCAACACCTGCCAGCGCGCGCTCGTCTGTCCCGCCGGCTTTGCCAACTGGTCGCCCGCCGCCGTCAGATGACCGGCGAGGCGAAGGGCGGTGATTGCGAAAGCGGAAAAGGCATCCCCCTCCATCGTTCGCTCCGGTCGATTTTGTTTGACAACATGTTGTCGATTTTGTATCTCATCCATAATGACAACATATTGTCATATCAGTAGACTGAAGGCAACGCCGAAGGAGGAAAGCGCCGTGAAGAAAACCTACAAGGGAAGCTGCCATTGCGGCAAAGTGCATTACGAGGTGGACATGGACCTCGAGGAGGGCACCGGCCGCTGCAATTGTTCGATCTGCGCCAAGCGTCGCTATTGGGGCGCCAACGTCAAGCCGGAGGACTTCCGGCTGATGTGCGACCAGGCGGAGACCTCCGACTATCAGTTCAACACCATGAGCGGTCATCACCGCTTCTGCCGCACCTGCGGTGTGCCGGCCTATGGCGACGGTTATGTCGAAGCGATCGGTGGCGCCTATGTCTCGATCAACATCGCCTGCCTCGACGATATCACCCCTGAGGAACTGGCAGCACTGCCGGTCCGTTATGCCGACGGCAGGCACGATGCCTGGTGGAACGAACCGGCGGTGACGAGTTATCTCTAGAGCATGATGCCGAAAAGTGTGAGCGGTTTTCGGACGACATCATGCTCAGCTCGAAGTCGATGTCGGATCGTCGTCCTCCCCTTCGTCCTCTGTCAATAACGCAGAAGGAGACCGATTGTGAAAGACGAAGCGAATGCCAGGATCGACGAAGAGGCGATCATCGCCATGCTGATGATGCGGGCCAAGGCGCTGGGCGAAAAAAATGCCAAGGATGCGCTTTCCTACGAGACCGAGGATGAGATCGAATTTTCGCTGGCGCCGCCGCTGGTCTATTACGGCAAGGACGAGGCGGGCCTGCAGGCCTGGTTCGATACCTGGGAAGGCCCGATCGGCGGCGATGTGCGCGATGCCAGACTGACGGTTGGCGAGGATGTGGCTTTCTGGAGCGGCCTCACGCGCATGACCGGGACCAAGACCGACGGCGCCGCCGTCGATCTGTGGTTCCGCCAGACCCTCGGCCTCGTCAAGCAGGATGGCCGCTGGCTGGTTGCCCACCAGCACGCCTCGGTGCCCTTCGCCATGGATGGCAGCGGCCGGGCGCTGCTCGATCTCAAGCCGTGAAGTGTCAGGCAGCACTCCCCGCGACCTTCCGCCGGTCGGCGCGAATGCTCACCAATCCGACGCCCATCAAAAGCAGGATCGCCGTCGCATAGATATCCGTCGTCAATGCGTAACCGGCCGACTTTGCCAGGAACCCGGCCAGGATCGCCGGCAGGCTGAAGGCGAGGTAGCTCTGGACGTAGAAGGCCGATAACAGTCCGGCCCGCTCGTCCGCCTTGGCAAGCGGCATGATGGTGCCGATCGACCCGAGGAAATTGGTGCCGAAACCGACGCCGGTAAAAATCGTGCCGACGAGCAGCAGCGCCACATTGGCAAGATGCACGCCGGCAACGACCGTCAGGATGCCGAGCGTCTTGGCCGACACGCCGAAAGCGAGATTGGCCGAGGCCGTCTTGCTGCGCCTGAGATAGACGGCGATTGCTCCGCTCACCATCAGCGCGGTGACGACGGCCCCGCCCGTCAGCGGCGCCCGGCTGCCGGTCGTGCTGGCGACCAAGGACGGGACCAGCGAGAGATAGAAGCCGGCAAGCGTCCAGTTGGCGATGTTGATCGGCGTCACCAGCGAGAGCGGCCGCTTCACCTGCTTGGGAATGGTGACCCGCGGTATCAGCGAGCCGAGCGCGCCAGGCCGCGTGCCGCCGGTCTCGCCTGTCAGCCAGATGGCGGCTGCCTGCAGCGTGAAGGCGACGAGCAGCAGCGCATAGACCAGATGCATCGGGAAGGGGCCGTATTGGATCAGGGCGCTGGTGCCCACTGCCCCCACCGCCATGCCGCAAAGCGGCGCGATCGAATTGACGATCTGTCCCTTTGCCCGGTCGACATCGACGAGCGCCGCTCCGATCGAGGCGCCGGCGATTCCCGTTGCCAGTCCCTGCACGATCCGTGCTGCAATCAGCCAGCCGGGACCGCTCGCGACGACGAAGAGGCCCATGGCGACGATTTCGAGCGCGAGGGCGAAGAAGATCACCGGCTTGCGGCCGAGGTGGTCGGAGATCGAACCGGCGATCAACAGCGCCGCCAGCAGCGCGAAGGCATAGACCGCAAAGATCACCGTGATCAGCACCGGCGAGACGGAGAAGTTTTCCTCATAGATCCGGTAGAGCGGCGTCGGTGCGGCGGAGGCGCCGAAGAAGGTCGCGAGCGTCAGCGCATGAAAGCCGATCGAGGGGCGCGGCGAATTCTTGGTGGATTTGGCTGCGGCGAACATATATAAGCCCCTTAAAGCTAAGCCGTTGCTTTAGCCTATGTAGAGCCGGCATTTCGTAAAAGCAAATTATTTGCGTTAATAGGTCTGTCAAAGATTTTGAACCATCGGTGGCAAGGAGAGAAAGTCGGGTTGCACACGTGACAGTGAAAGAGAATCTCCGTCCGGGCGGCAGAAGCGCCCGGGTTCAGGCATCGGTGCACAAGGCGGTCCGTGAGCTGATGGCCGAGATGAGCCGCGCCGACGTGACGATCCCGCTGATTGCCGGCAAGGCGGGGGTAACGCCGTCGACCATCTATCGCCGCTGGGGCGACCTGCACGAGCTTCTTGCCGATGTCGCCGTCGATCGGCTGCGGCCGGATATGCAGCCGATCGATGCCGGCAGCGGCAAGGCCGATCTCGAAACCTGGGCCGAGCAATATGCCGAGGAAATGTCCTCCGGTCCGGGCCGCGAGATGATCCGCGACGTGCTGGCGGCGCAGGCGGGCGCGAACGCCTGTAAATGCAGCGAATATACCCGCCAGCAGATCGACGTCATCGCCGAGAGGGCGAAGGCCCGCGGCGAGGCCTTTCCGGATGTCGAGCGCGTCATGGACCAGGTCGTGGCGCCGATCATGTACCGCATCCTGTTTGGCGACGTGCCGGCAACAGCGCGCGTGCACGATCTGGTTGCGCGTGTCATGGGCACGACGGACTGAGTTTTGTGTTACTCCGCGGCGGCGCGCTTGATGCCGGAAATCTGGGTGATATAGGCGCGCAACGCTGCCGGCCGCACCGGCTTGTGCTGGACGGCGATGCCGTATCGCTCGGCCTCGCTGCGCACCTCCGGCGTGCGGTCTGCCGTGATCAGCAAAGCGGGGATATCGGCGCCGAACTGCCGGCGCAGATGCAGGATCGCGGCAATGCCGGTGCCGTCGCCGAGATGGTAGTCGGCGATGACGATATCAGGCGCTCCCTCCTGGCCATCGACGGTGTTGGCGTCGGCGAGGCAATTGAGCGACTCCACCTCGCAGCCCCAGCCGCTGATCAGGAGCCGCATGCCTTCGAGGATCTTCGGCTCGTTGTCGATGCAGAGGATCTTCAACCCGCTCAGCGGCTGGCCGGGGCGGTCGGCGGGCGCAATCGCTGCTGCAGCCGCGGCCGTGCGCGACACGTCGAGCGGCATGGCAATGCGGAATTCCGTGCCCTTGCCATGCGTCGACTGCAGCTCGACCGGATGGTTGAGCACGCGGGCGATGCGGTCGACGATCGACAGGCCGAGCCCGAGGCCGGAGGCGGTTTTCGCGCCTTCGTCCAGCCGCGCGAATTCCTTGAACACGGTGCGGAATTTCGACGGCGGGATGCCGATGCCGGAATCGATCACCTGGATGATCACCTGGTTGCCGCGCCGCCGCGCCCCGACCAGCACCTTGCCTGAAATCGTGTATTTGATGGCGTTGGAGACCAGGTTCTGCACCAGCCGGCGCAGCAGATTGGGATCGGAGCGGACGCGCAGCGACGTCGGCATGACCACCAGCTTCAGCCGCTTTTCGCGGGCGATCGGCGCAAAATCGGTCTGGATACGCTCCAAGAGGTCGGATAGCGCGACGGAGGCGAGCCGCGGCCGCATGGCACCGGTATCGAGCCTGGATATATCGAGCACCGCGCCGAGAATGGTCTCGACCGATTCCAGCGCGGAATCGATGTTGCGCACGATCGGGCTGTTGTCGGATTGCGCCATGCGCTCGACCAATGCCGAGGAATAGAGCCGGGCGGCGTTCAGCGGCTGCAGGATATCGTGGCCGGCGGCAGCGAAAAAGCGTGTCTTGCCGATATTCGCCTCGTCGGCGGCGGCGCGCGCCTCGCCGAGTTCGCGGTTGACGCGGGTAAGCTCGGCGGTGCGTTCGGCGACCCGCTGCTCCAGCGTCTCATTCGCCTGTTTCAGCGCTTTATCGGCACTGACGCGCTGGGTGATGTCGGTGAAGGTGGCGACGATGCCCTTGTCGGGCATGGCATTGGAGCGCACTTCGATGATCCGCTCGCCGCCGCCGAGCACCAGCGAAAAGGGTTTGTCGAGCGTCAGGAAATGCCGGACCGTCTGGCTGAGATCGCCGGGCGCGATGTCGCCGCGCTGGCTGAGCGTGGTAACGATTTCGGACAAGGGAAAACCGACCTGGCCGGCATTCTCAGGCAGGTCCAGCAATTGCCGGAAGCGCCGGTTCCAGATCGTCAGCCGGTTGGAACTGTCGAAGACGGCAATGCCCTGGTCCATCTGCGAAAGTGCTGTCTGCAACATGTCCTGGTTATATTGCAGCGCCTCGCTCGCCTGGTCGAGCAGCCAGGCGGTGTCGGAAGAGGCATCCTCGATCTTCTGCAGGATCAATGACAGCACCAGCCGGGCCGAGGACGAGCCGATGGCGCTGCCGAGCAGCTGTTCGCTGAAATGGATGAGCGCCATGTCGGCCGGCTGCTCGTCTTCCAGCTTGCGGCCGGAGCTTTGTTCGTAGGTCGTCAACGAGCGCTGCATGCGCTCTTCGCCGAGGTAGCGCGAGATCGCCGCCTTGAGATCGCCGACGCTGATGCGGGTCTTCCAGCCGCGCGTGGCAAATTGCGAACGCGAATGCCGCTTGACGAAGATGCCGGCCTGGATGCGCTCCAGCGGCTTGGCGTTGCGGGTGAGCGAGCCGACGACGAAGAAGGCGGTGTTGACCATCAGGCTCATCGCCGTCGCGTTGACCAGCGGATCGGCGTCGGGAGCAGTGAACAGCGTGGTCCCGGGAAAGATGAAGCCGAGCACGGCGCTCGCCACATAGGAATAATCGGGGCCGCCGAGCGAGGGCAGGAACAGCAGGTAGATCCAGATGACGAAGCCGGAGGTCAGCCCGAGGATCGCGCCGCGCGCATTCGCCCGCCGCCAGATCAGCCCGCCGAAAAGCGCTGGGGCGATTTGCGCGATCGCGGCAAAGGAAAGAAGGCCGATCGAGGCAAGGCCGGCGGTGCTGTCGGTCGAGCGGTAATAGGCATAACCGAACAGCAGCACGGCGAAAATGGCGCTGCGGCGGATGTTGAGCAGCGTCTTGGCAAAATTGTCGCGCTGGCCGGCGCGGCCGGCGAGTTTGCGCCTGAGGAAGATCGGCATGATGATGTCGTTCGACACCATGATCGACAGTGCGACGGAATCGACGATGACCATCGCCGTTGCGGCGGAGAAACCGCCGATGAAGATGATCAGCGAAATGACGGGCATCTGGCCGGCAAGCGGCAGCGACAGCATGTAGAAATCGGCATTGCCGGTGCCGCCGAAGGTCAAGAGCCCGCCGATTGCCACCGGCAGCACGAAGAGATTGATGGCGATGAGATAGGTGGGAAACAGGAAACCTGCGAGTTTCAGCTGTTTCGGAGTTCGGTTTTCGACAACCGTCACGTGGAATTGCCGCGGCAGCAGGATGATCGCAAAGGCCGACAAGATGATCAGGGTGATCCAGCGGCTGATCGGCGTATGGTAGTTGAGCGCCGACATGACCAGCTCATTGTCGACGGTCTTGCGCCAGAGATCGGTCGGGCCATCGAACAGAAACCAGATGACGCAGACGCCGGCCGTCAGGAAGGCGACGAGTTTGACCACGGATTCCATCGAGACGGCGAGGATGAGGCCATCCTGATGTTCCGTCGCATCCGTATGCCGCGTGCCGAACATGATGGCGAAGCAGGCAAGCACCAGCGTTGCGGCGAGCGGCAGGTCGAGAAAATAGAGATTGCCGCTGCCGATGCCGTAATCGGACGGATTGACCATGGCGCTGACGGTGCTCGAGATCGCCTTGAGCTGCAGCGCGATATAAGGAATGGCGCCGATCAGCGAGATCAGTGCGACGATCGTGGCGACCGTCGGGTTCTTGCCGTAGCGCGCGGCGACGAAATCGGCAACCGAGGTGAGCTTCTCCGCCTTGGCGAGCTCGATGATGCGGCGAAGCAGCGGCATGCCGAGCGTGAAGACGAGGATCGGGCCGATATAGATGCCGGCAAATTCCAGGCCCCGTTGCGCCGCAAGCCCGACGCTGCCGAAATAGGTCCAGGAGGTGCAGTAGATCGCAAGGCTCAGCGCATAGACCACCGGCCATCCGCTCAGCGTGCCCGATCCGAGCGTGCCCTGGCTGCGGTTCTTGCGGTCGCCATAGCTAGCCACGGCGAAAAGCAGGAGCAGATAGCCGAAGGCAGACGCGAATATAACCCAGCCTGGAAGCATTGACCCTCCGCCGGCGGAAACCCGCCGGGACCTCCCGCAACGCGGGTCAGCTTAGGTCATTTCAGGCACTTTGAAAATTGCCGGCCATCTAGGCCTTAAGTCAAAGACCGCGGGGGAGGTATTGCCGAATAATTGCGATTGCCGATTGATTAATTGCAATGAAGATGTAGCTAATTAACACAATTGTATCAAAGGGAGACGGATCCGATGCTCAATGAGTTCAAGGCCTTTATCGCCCGTGGCAATGTCATGGATCTCGCAGTCGGCGTCATCATCGGCGGCGCCTTTGGCGGCATCGTCAAATCTTTGGTGGATGACCTCATTATGCCGATCGTCGGCGCCATTTTCGGCGGCTTCGATTTTTCGAATTACTTCCTCCCACTCTCGTCGGCCGTCAACGCGCAGTCGCTCGCCGCAGCCCGCGAGCAGGGAGCGGTTTTTGCCTATGGCAGCTTCCTGACCGTGCTCATCAACTTCCTCATTCTCGCCTGGATCATCTTTCTGATGGTCAAGGGCGTGAACACCCTGCGTGCCCAGGTCGAGCGCCAGGAAAAGGCGGCACCGGAAGAGCTGCCAGCGCCGCCGGCAGACGTTCAGCTGCTGACGGAAATCCGCGATCTTCTCGCCACGCGCCCGACGGCTTGATCCTGTCCGCTGCGGCCGGGCTCATTCATCACCAAAATCGATATGCCATCACTGGATGTCATGGGATTTGCCGGCGTAAATCCGCTATGAAGGCGGAAACCGGAGATATGCATGTCGATCGTCAGCAGCCTCAGCCCGCGCGCCCTGGCGGCGCCCGAAAGCGGGATCGTCGAACTCGTCAACTATGCCCGTGGCCGCGAAGGCCTGCTGCCGCTCTGGGTGGGTGAGGGCGATCTGCCGACGCCCGAATTCATCAGCAGAGCGGCGATGGATGCGCTTGCCGCCGGCGAGACATTCTACACCTGGCAGCGCGGCATTCCGGAGCTTCGCCAGGCGCTTTCGGATTATTACAACAGACATTTCGGAATCCGTCTTCCGGTCGAGCATTTCTACGTTACCGGTTCCGGCATGCAGGCGATCCAGATTGCCGTGCAGGCGCTGACCTCGCCGGGCGACGAACTGGTTTACCTCTCGCCTTCCTGGCCGAATATCGCCGCCGCCCTGGAGATAGCAGGTGCGCGCTCGCTCAGCGTCGAGCTGCAGTTCGAAGGCGGCAAATGGGCGGTCGATCTTAACCGCATCGAAACCGCGATCACCCCGAAGACCAAGGGCATCTTCATCAACACGCCGTCGAACCCGACGGGCTGGACGGCAACGAAACAGGATCTTGGCGATATTCTGGCGCTTGCCCGCAAGCACGACCTCTGGATCCTGGCAGATGAAATCTACGCCCGCTATTATTTTGCCGGCGGCCGCGCGCCCTCTTTCCTCGATGTGATGGACGAGGGCGACAAGATCATCTTCGTCAATTCCTTCTCGAAGAACTGGTCGATGACCGGCTGGCGCGTCGGCTGGATCGTCGCGCCGCCGGAGATGGGCCAGGTGCTCGAAAACCTCATTCAGTATTCGACATCGGGGGTGGCGCAGTTCATGCAGAAGGGCGCCGTCGCAGCCCTTGATCAAGGCGACGATTTCGTCGCTGCCAATATCGCCAAGGCGGCCCGCTCCCGCGATATTCTCTGCGATGCGCTAATTGCCACCAACCGCGTCGAGACACTGAAACCGGACGGCGCGATCTACGCCTTCCTGAAGATCGACGGCGTCGCCGACAGCCGCAAGGCAGCGCTCGACATCGTCGACAAGACAGGCGTCGGGTTAGCACCCGGAACAGCCTTCGGCCCGGGCGGCGAACTCTTCCTGCGCGCCTGCTTCCTGCGTGACCCCGCGCAGGTGGCGGTCGCGGCCGAGCGCCTCTGCGACTATATCGTCAAGCTCTGAGAAGCGTCGCCAAGTCGATTTTGTGCCGGAATCGCCGGATCGATAAAACTCTAGCAAAGCCCGAAATCGGCCTCTAACCACGACTCCAAACATACCCGTTCAAAGGCCTTCCAAAGGCCGTTCGATAAGAAACTTGGAAAGAAAAACCGGCGCCTGATGCCCCTGCTTATAAAACGAAAGCGGGGATGCGGGACATGGCGGTTTTGGTGACGGGCGGGGCCGGTTATATCGGCAGTCACATGGTTTGGGCGCTGCTCGATGCGGGCGAGGATGTGGTCGTGCTCGACCGCCTCTCCACAGGCTTTCGCTGGGCCGTGGCGCCGGCGGCGCGTTTCTATCTCGGCGACGTTGCCGATCCCGACATATTGAAAAAGGTCTTCATCGAAAACGACATCGAGGCGATCATCCATTTCGCCGGCTCCGCCGTCGTCCCGGTCTCGGTCGCCGATCCGCTCTCCTACTACGACAACAATTCCGGCAAGACCCGGGCGCTGCTGAGCGCTTCGGTCAAGGCCGGTATCCGCAACTTCGTCTTCTCCTCGACGGCGGCCGTCTACGGCCAGCAAAAGACCGACCTGCCGGTGAAGGAGACGGCCCCCCTCAATCCTGAAAATCCTTACGGCCAGTCGAAGCTGATGACCGAGTTCATGCTGCGCGACGCCGCCGCCGCCTATGATTTCAACTATGTCGCGCTTCGCTACTTCAACGTCGCCGGCGCCGACCCGCACCACCGCGCCGGCCAGTCGACCTCAGGCGCCACGCACCTCATCAAGGTCGCCTGCGAGGCAGCGCTCGGCAGGCGCGACAGCGTCAATGTCTACGGCATCGATTATCCCACCCATGACGGCACCGGCGTGCGCGACTACATCCATGTCAGCGATCTCACGGATGCACATCTGAAAGCGCTGCAGCACCTGCGCAGGGATAAGGGTTCACTCGTTGCCAATTGCGGGTATGGCAGCGGCTATTCCGTGCTCGACGTGCTGAACATGGTCACCCGCCTGCACGGACATTCCTTCAAGATCCACATGGCGCCGCGGCGCGCCGGCGATTCCGCAAGCGTCGTCGCCGACGCTTCGCTCGCCCGGCAGCTGCTCGACTGGAAGCCCAGGTACGATTCGCTGGAAACCATCGTCCAGAGCTCGCTCGATTGGGAACTGTTCCTGTCGAACAGGAACGTCGACGACCTGCACAGCATCCACCGGGCACTCGCCGCCGCGTCCTTCTGATCCAGAACCCGTTTCCCATCCCCGCGCCTGCGGGGGTCTGCATGCCGTAACGTGAATAAGGAAAAATCAAACTTTCTCTGGCTGGCTCTGGCCAACGGAAAAGAGACGATGAAGAACTTTCTGGCCTCATTGCAGCTGCAAAAAGACAATCCGACGCTTCTGACGGCACAGTTCCGGGCCCTGTCGTCGCAGATCCCCATTCTCTATGTCCTGCTGATCATCAACGCCCTTGCAGTGGCGATCACCCACCTCAAATCCGCCCCCCTTTGGCTCTCACTCTACATTCCCGTGGCCTTGAGCGTCGTCTGTGTCTTCCGTCTCTGCTGGTGGGAGATCCGGGGCAAGGAAAACGTCACCGCCGAGCGGGCCTACAGGCTGATGAAGCTCACGATATCAGGGGCCGGCATCCTGGCCGTCGCTTTCGGCAGCTGGGCGATCGCGCTATACCAATATGGCGACGCTTCCCAGCAGGGTCAGATCGCCTATTTCCTCGTCGTGACGGGCATTTCCTGCATCTTTTGCCTGATGCACCTGCCGATGGCGGCAGCCCTGACCACGGTCATCACCTTCTCGGCCATGGTCGCGACCTTCTTGTTCTCAGGCAATCCCGTTTTCGTGGCGACGGCCATCAGCGGCCTCTTCCTGATCCTGCCCTTCCTCAGGGTGATCAACAGCTATTTCCAGAATTTCGTCGGTCTGGTGCAATTGACCGAGGAACTGAAGAAGAAGCAGGCGGAGGCCGAGGAACTGAACCTCGTCAACAGCCGCAATGCGCTGCATGACCAGCTGACAGGCCTTGCCAATCGCCGCAGCTTCTTTCTCTCGCTGGAAAAACGGCTGCAGAAGGATCCGTCCTCGCCACCCGTCCTCGGCATTCTCGATCTCGACGGCTTCAAGCCGGTCAACGACGTCTTCGGCCATGCCGCCGGGGACCTCGTGCTCAAGGAGACGGCCCGCCGCTTCGTCGCGCTGGTCGGCGAAGAGGGCATCGTCTCCCGTCTCGGCGGCGATGAGTTCGGGATCATCTTCCCCTGCTCGATGACACGCAAGGCGATCGCCGATCTCGGCCTGGCGCTCTGTGCGGCCGTCCGCGACCCTTTCGAAATCCCCGACGGCTCGGTCCGCGTTTTCGGCTCCTGCGGCATCGTCTATCCCGATATCGGCACATACACCGCCGAGGATCTCTACGAGAAGGCGGATTTCGCCCTCTACCAGGTCAAGAGCAAGCGCAGCAGCGGCGTCGAATTCTTCTCGGCCGACCACGAGAAGATCCTGACGCAGCGCTACCTGATCGAACTCGAGCTGCAGGCGAATGATTTCGCCAAGGAATTGAAACTCGAGTATCAGCCGATCGTCGAATTGAAGAGTGGCCGCGTCGTCGCCTACGAGGCGCTCGCCCGCTGGGACAGCTCCCGCTTCGGCCGCATCAGCCCTGACGCCTTCATTCCGGCGGCCGAGCGCACGGCCGTCATCGGCCGCATGACGCGCATTCTCTTTGCCAAGGCGCTCGAAGCGCTGGCGATCATTCCACGGCATCTCAGGCTGTCCTTCAATCTCTCGGCGCGCGATATCTGCGACCACGAGACCTCGATGGCGCTACTTGCCATGATCACCCGCTCCGGCATTGATCCCAGGCGCATCGAGTTCGAGATTACCGAGACCGCATTACTCTCCGATTTCGACACCGCCGACCAGGTGATCACTATGCTGCGCGCTGCCGGCATCTCGATCGCGCTCGACGATTTCGGCACCGGCTATTCGAGCCTCAGCCATATTCATCGTCTCGGCTTCGACAAGCTGAAGATCGACAAGTCCTTCGTGATGAATTTCGATCGCGACGCCCGTTGCATGAACATCACCCGCTCGGTCGCCAATCTCTGCCAGAATCTCGGCATCGCCTCCGTCGCCGAAGGCGTCGAAAGCGAAGAGATTGCCGAGGGATTGAAGGCGATGGGCGTTCGTCTGGCGCAGGGCTATCATTTCTCGCGGCCGCTGCCGCTGGAACTTGCCATCGACTACGCTCTCAGGTGCGAGGCCGCAGCCTCCGCCCGCAATTCGCTGTCTGCCTGAGCCAATCTCCGATCGGTCTTAAATCGACTGGAGCGAAGCTACGTCGTCGTCTATTCATGGTCTCAACAGATGAGGTGAACCATGCAAGACGGCGAAGTCATCATTGAACGGCGGGGGACCGTGGGCGTGATCCGCCTCAACCGGCCGCGGGCGCTGAACAGCCTGACCCTGCCGATGATCCGGGCGATCACTGCGGCCCTTCACGCTTTTGCCGGTGATCCCGAGGTGGCAAGCGTCGTGATGGTGGGGGAGGGCGAACGCGGCTTTTGCGCCGGCGGCGATATCCGCGCCCTGCATGAGAGCGCCCGCGCCGGCGATGGCCTCGCCGGCACATTCTGGCGCGAGGAGTTCCGCCTCAACCATATCATTGCCTCCTATCCCAAACCCTATGTCGCGCTGATGGACGGTATCACCATGGGCGGCGGCGTCGGCCTGTCCTCGCACTGTCGCCACCGCGTCGTCACCGAGCGCACGCGGCTTGCCATGCCCGAAACCGGCATCGGCTATGTCCCGGATGTCGGCGCCACCTGGCTGCTGCCGCGTGGCCCCGGCGAGGCCGGAACATGGCTCGGCCTGACAGGGCTCGATATTGGTGCTGCCGATGCGATCCACGCTGGGCTTGCCGATCTTCAGATCGCCTCGTCGCGGCTCGGAGAGGTGATCGATGCTCTCTCCGGCCTGCCGCGCGCCAGCTCATCCGGCGATGTCGATGCCGTGCTGCAGGCGCTTTCTGAGCCTCAGGGAGAAAGCCGGCTGCGGCAGAACGCGGCGATGATCGATCGCGCTTTTCGGTTCGACAGCGTCGAGGAGATCCTGGCAGTACTCGCCGGGGAGGAAGGCGAATTTGCCGCCGAGACGCGCCGGGTGATGCTGACGCGTTCACCGACCAGCCTGAAGCTTGCTTTGCGGCTGCTCAGGGCCGGCCGCAGCAGTGCCTCGCTTGCCGAATGCCTCGGCCGCGAACTCGGTGCCTGCCTGCAGATGCTTGATAATCCCGATTTCTTCGAGGGTATTCGCGCCGCCGTCATCGACAAGGACCGCAATCCGCAATGGTCGCCGGCGTCAGTCGATGCCGTGGAGTCAGCAAGGGTCGAATTTTTCCTGAAACCAGCCGAGCCGCCGCTTTCACTCTGAACGCTATCCGGTTATCGCCACATGCCGCGCATGCGGGCGCCGACATCGATGCGCACCTGCCGCGCTTGGGCTTGAGCGGCCTCCGATTTCCCCTGCGGCCAGCTGCAGGCCTCGAAGAACTGGAGCAGGGTCGCGGGAATGAAGCGGCTGCGTGAGGCATAGACGTGCCGGTCGCCCTGCGAGTTCTGCCCGTAGGTGAAGAAGCGTTGCGGCACGACGAGGTCAAGACCGTCCCGGGCGCGCGTCATGGCGACATAGAGCAGCCGGCGTTCCTCTTCGATTTCAGCGGTTGTGCCGACGGCGAGATCGCTCGGTATACATCCGTCGACGACGTTCAGCATGAAGACCCTAGTCCATTCCTGGCCCTTGGCGGAATGGATGGTCGACAGGATGAGATAGTCCTCGTCGAGAAGCGGCACGCCCGCCTGGTCGCTGGTCGCATCCGGCGGATCGAGGGTGAGCTCGGTGAGAAAGCGCTCGCGCGAGGCATAACCGCTAGCGATCTGCTCGAGCTGCAGCAAGTCGGCCTGCCGCGTCGCGGCATCCTCGTGCAGCCGTTCCAGATGCGGCGCGTACCATTGCCGCGCCAGGCCGATTTCCGCCGGCCAGCCGGCCTTGCCGGTCTTCAGCTCCTGCAGCATCGAAATGAACATTGTCCAGTCCTCGCCGGAGCGCGGCGGTGCCGGCATGGCGCCGAGAGCAGTAATCGGGCTGGCATCCTCGGCCATCAGATCGAGCGTCTTCTGCGCCGTCGACGGCCCGACGCCCGGCAGGATCTGCATCAGCCGGAAGCCCGCCACCCGGTCGCGCGGGTTCTGCGCGAAGCGAAGGGCGGCCAGCATGTCCTTCACATGTGCGCTGTCGAGAAACTTCAGCCCGCCGAACTTGACGAAGGGGATGTTGCGCCGGGTCAGCTCGACCTCCAGCGGCCCGCTGTGATGCGAGGCACGGAAGAGCACGGCCTGCTGCTTGAGCGTGAGGCCTTCCTCGCGATTGTCGAGCACCATGTCGGTGATGTAGCGAGCCTGCTCGGCCTCGTCGCGCACAGTGACGAGGCGCGGCCGCTCGGACGATTGCCGCTCGGTCCAGAGATTCTTGGTGAAGCGCTCCGAGGCGAGATCGATGACGGCGTTGGCGGCGGCGAGGATCGGCTGCGTCGAGCGGTAGTTGCGGTCGAGCGTGACGATATTGGCGGCCGGGCTGAAGGCTGCGGGAAAATCGAGGATATTGCGCACCGTCGCGGCGCGGAAGGAATAGATCGACTGCGCGTCGTCGCCGACGACGGTCAGCCCCTGGCCGCCGGGCTTCAGCGCCAGCAGGATCGAGGCCTGCAGCCGGTTGGTGTCCTGATATTCGTCGACCAGCACATGGTCGAAGCGGCTGCCGATATCCTCGGCAATCATCGCTTCGCCAACCATCTGCGCCCAGTAGAGCAGCAGATCGTCGTAATCGAGCACGTTCTGGCTCTGCTTGGCCTCGACATAACAGGCGAAAAGTTCGCGCAGCTGTTTCTCCCACGTCGCGCACCAGGGAAAGACGTCGCGCAGCACGAGGTCGAGCGCGGTTTCCGAATTCACCGCCCTGGAATAGATGGCAAGGCAGGTGCCCTTTGTGGGAAAACGGCTTTCCGTCTTCGAGAAACCGAGGTCGTGCCGGATCAGGTTCATCAGATCGGCACTGTCTTCGCGGTCGTGGATGGTAAACCCAGGATCGAGACCGATCTGCTCCGCATAATCGCGCAACAGCCGGGCGCCGATGCCGTGGAAGGTGCCGGTCCAGGAAAGCGCATCCGCCATGACGCCGGCATTCGAACCAAGCACGTCGCGGCAGATGCGCTCGACACGCCGCGCCATCTCGGCTGCTGCCCGACGCGAAAAGGTCATCAGCAGGATGCGGCGGGGATCAGCGCCTTTGACGATAAGATGGGCGACGCGATGCGCCAAGGTATTCGTCTTGCCCGAGCCGGCGCCGGCAATGACCAGCAGCGGCCCGGCAATATGGCTGCCGTCGATGAGCGTGCCGTGCTCGACGGCCATGCGCTGCTGCGGATTGAGCTTTTCGAGATACATCCAGCCGTCCGGTTGGGCTCCCGCAGAATCACTGCGGAAAGATTAGATGTTCCTTGAATGTTCGCGATTGCGGCCTCTGTCAAGCGCTGCGGCGCGCCAGCAACATCTCAGTCGGGGAAATCCGGACCGATCTCGCGCCGCACCAGCTTCAGGCTGCGGTCGGGCTGAAGGATATAGGTTTCCTCCACGCGCTGGCCCGTCCCGTTGTAGAACTGGTTGTAGACGGCGCTGCCGACCGGCGACTTGGTGAGCTTCGTTCGCGGCTGGCCGCCATACGTAATGCTGCCGGGAATGGGTTCCAGCGCTGGCGCATCGGCCGAGGAGCAGCCGGCAAGCATTGCCCCGGCAAACAAGGCGGACAGAAGCGCTTTCATCGTCGTCATCCCTCTTTCGACTGCAGCCAGATATGGAAGTCGCGACGTCTTTCGCCAAGGGTCGTCCATGCCAGGGTCCATAGGAAGCGCTCTCGAATAGGCTCCTCCATGCGTGGCGCACCGCAACGAAATGCCTCGCCGCGGGTTAACCGATATCAACTGACATCAGGAGACGGTCACTGTGCTCGGCTTTGCAGCATTCACGAACTATGGCGAATCCGGCCGGCAGGATCACATCGACGCGGCAACACGCGCCTCGGTGGAGTGCGCACTTCATGCGGCAGGCGATATCGAAGCCATAGACATCATCGTCACCACTTTAGGCTCATATGTCATCCTGGAAGGTTCCGTGCGCCGGCGGGGCGATGTCGAGCGGGCGATCGAGATCGCAGAGAGCGTCGTCGGTCGAGGCTATGTGCGCGGCCGCCTGCTGCGACGCTGAAGTCGAAAGATGGGATGCTGCGCCGGCCCTGTGCTCAACTGTCCTTGCAACGCATAAAGGGAACCAAGTGCTCTCCCGCGTGTTGAAATGCCGGACCTAAACGCTGGAGACTCCCATGCAGCTGCTTCCTCGCCTCTGGGCAACGACCTTGATAGTGGGTTGCGGTGCCCTTGCCGACTCCGCCCATGCCGCGCTCGAAACCGGCACGGATTATTCCGCTTTGCCGAAGGACCAGATCGCCCTCAACGAATATACCGGGACCGTCGCCTGCGAGCCGGTAGAGCCGCACTATCTCCCCTCCTTCATCCGCGCGGCGGACGGCACAATCATCGGCGTCGGTTATGTCGAGATCGAGAATGAGAGCGGCGCGGATTGCTGAAAAAAGATGCTCCTGCTCGGACGAGGCTCGCCTGCGCTTCCGCAGAGGTGACGAGCCCCTAACCATCATCATGATGGCTGGTCGTCCTCTATTGATGCAGGTGTACCAGGCGCAACGCCCTTTGCACCAAAACCCGGCGCGCACTTGCTGCAGGGTTAAACTAAAATTAAAGCATTGTTCCGTTCCGGCACGCTTGCGCGCCCAGAAGGCGAAAATCGCCCGAAATTCCTTGCCGAACTGCTAATGCAGCTTCAGCTTCGCCTCTTCGGCGGCCGCCAGGAACTCGGCTCTTGCTTCTTCCAAACTCTTGCGCCCATCGAGCGCCGCCCGGCAGGCGCTGCGTGCCTTGATATAACGAAGCCCGCGCATACTCGGCCAGAGATCCGCCAGGCACTTCAGCGCATCGAACGGCCCATTGACCGTTCGCGCATCGGCCCCATCGAAACCAACCTTGACCGGGTTGTTCCATCTTTCAGTTGCCATCGACGCTCCTCCACGATTTTCGACAGAAACGAAGTGCAGCATCTCCCAGTTCCTCCGGGGAGACTCTGCGATAGTTAATATTCTAGCGTGATTTCCACGGGCAGCAATGGCGGATAGGTTGCCGATGGTGAGGCGAATTGGCTGTTTTCGTTAGACGCACACACGCGAAGAATACCCAAAGAGGAGTTTTTAGAAGCCGCAGAGACGTCCGCTGACGACGCTTTCCTTGCGCGTCTCTCCATTGAGGTCATCCCAAGACTGCAAAGGGAATACTTGCGAGCTACCCTGAAGTCGCAAGAAGGCTCGGTGATAGATCTCGGGAGGGCGCGGGCGCTCCGAGTTTTTGAAGGAAGTTATGGGATTGCTCTCGGAGACCGGGCACTGCGAACCCATGAATTCATGTTTCAACGCCTGACCCTGCCATGTCCACACAAAATTGGTCAGGATTGCGTCAGTTGGTGAGGATCGGGAGCGCATCGCTGCGGCATGGGCCTTAACGTCGATGCTACCGCAACAAGGACGCATCCAATGTCATTCCGACCAATTGAAGGATTTTTTCCAAGTCGTCGCCAGCTTCTCGTCGGAGTGGTCGCGACAACTGCTACTTCCATATTTGGTGCCGGTGTTTCGATACGGGAGGCACGAGGGCAGGGAGGACCGGCCCCCATTATGCGACCTATCCCGAAGACCGGCGAGATGATCCCGGCCGTGGGGCTTGGAACGTTCGAGACCTTCGATATCCGGCCAGGCGAAGCTCGCGACAATGTCCGTGAGGTCATCCGGCTGTTCCATGAGCGAGGCGGCAAGGTCATCGACACTTCGCCGCTCTACGGAATGTCGGAGGTGAGCGTGGGAGACTTCATCACCGACCTCGGCATTTCCAACGACATATTCGTCACCAACAAGACCTGGGCGACAGGCGACTACCTTTCGGACAACAGTCATTCGGAGCGCCAGCTCAGGCAGTCTCGCGAACGGCTGTGGCGGGACCGGATCGACGTGCTGCAGGTCCATAGTCTCGAAAATCATGATCAAGTGCGTCACTGGCTGGCGCAGAAAAAAGCGGAAGGCTCCGTACGTTATATCGGCATCACCCAGTGGAGTCCTGAGTACTACGACACCATGGAGCGGCTGGTGAGCACCGGCACGCTGGATTTCGTTCAGATCGCCTATACGATCCTGACCCGCGCTGCCGAACAGAGGCTGCTGGATGCCTGCGCTGCCAATGGCGTCGCGGTGCAGGTCAACATTCCGTTCGAAAAGGCGCGGCTCTTCACTCCTATTGCTGGACAGCCGGTGCCGGACTTCGCGAGGGAAATGGGGATTGAGACCTGGGCGCAATATTTCCTGAAATGGATCATTGCGCATCCGGCGGTTACAAACGTCATCCCGGCAACCAGCCAGCCGCAGCATGTCATCGATAATATGGGGGCACTCTACGGCGATCTTCCCGATCGGGCGATGCGCAAACGCATGGCCGACCATTATACTGGGCTGACAGGCGTCGCGGACGCGCTTAAACAACCTCCTTATCCCGGCAAGAACTATGGTGGTGTCGTCACATGGCCTTTCCCGCGAACCCCGCAACGTACCTGATGCTCACATACCTGATCGTCTCTGAATCATCTGCATTCGCGAGCGACCGTGTAACACTCAACGGTTTCGCCATTGATCGAAGCGAAGTCAGTATTGCTGACTTCGCAGACTTTGCTGATGACCGGAATTTTCGCACGGAGGCCGAGCGAGCAGGCGGTGGCCACGAATGGGGAAGCGGCTGGGAGCGCCGGCCTGGCTGGACATTCCGCACACCTTTTGGAAATGCTCCGGACAATATGACCGAGCCGGCGGTTCATGTCAGTTGGCCCGAGGCGCGTGACTACTGTGCTTCCGCTGGAGGCCGGCTTCCGACGAGGGCCGAGTGGGAATTGGCCGCCTATCATGAACATGGCGGCGGTGAGAACTTTTTAGTTGACCGGACGTATCCCTATCCGACGGGAGAAACACCTGATGGGGCCAACATCAATGAAAATGATCCATGGCCGCGCCACGCACCAGCACGCGCAACTCGCGCTGGTGTCAACGGTCTCTACGACATGGGTGGAAACGTATGGGAGTGGCTTTCCGAACGTGAAGGGGCAAACGCTCTGACAGCCGGCGGCTCATGGTGGTATGGACCAGACAAGATGCGCAGGCAGGCGATGCAATGGAAGCCGGCCGACTTCTATGTAGTCTACATCGGTTTTCGATGTGCATATGATTTGGCGCGTTGATGCCGCGGGTCTTGGGACGATCATTAGCCCAAATCCTGCTCACCGGCAATTGAATGACCGATGGGCTTACAGAGCAAATAGGCTGATGCGACAGCGGTCAGTCTGACCTATCTTTCAAATGGACGTCAGCCGCTCGACGGCATCCGATTGACGCAATATTTGGAGTTGGCCAGATAATGCCGCAGCAAGTTAAAAGCCCAGCTTGGCAACTGACTAGACCACCCAACGACCATCTCAAAGCCATTTGGTCGGGCGGCTATTTCGAGACCGCCCGACGTGGTCCGACGGTCGAGGTCGAAGGCAGGATTGCACCCGATCATCACCTCATCATGGTAACCTTGAACGGTGGAGCAAACCAGCATCGCTTTCGTACCGACGATGGCTTTCGCTACGATGGTAGGGACACGAAGGGAATGGTTTCGTTCCTGCCCGCAGGCTGCGGTCGTGATCTCGTGTTACGCAATGTCGCCTGGGAGTGGGGCGCCATCGCAATAGACCCGATGACGGTGCGCCGTCATGCCTTCGACATGGGACCATTCCTTATTGCCGGGGATGACTTCATTTACGGGATGGCCGCTCAGATGAGCGATCTTTTGCAATGCGACCGAACATTGGACCAAAGTTATTGCTCGTCCATGGCGCTCGCTCTCACGGAATACCTCTCTCATCACCGTCGTCGCGACGCGCCGATGGCTTGTCCGAAATACACCCTGACGGTCAAACAGCTGCGCGAAACACACGAGAGAATAGACGGCCGTCTGTCTGGACCGATTGCGATCTGTGACCTGGCGACCCCGCTCGGCATATCGGAGGGCCACTTCTTCCGCGCATTTCGTGGCGCTACCGGCCAGACCCCGCTCCAGGCGATCTCAGCCCGACGCATGGATCGCGCCGCGCAACTGCTGACCGAGACAGATCTGCACGTGACGGAGATTGCAGCCAGATGCGGCATCGAGAGCCCCAGCCACTTCGCGCGGCTGTTTCGAGCGCATAAAGGGATATCGCCATCGGGATGGCGGCGACTGTAGGTCAGCCTCTAACGGCCAAACATCCAAAGCACGACTGACAACCTACTCGTTCCCGGTCCCATCGACACCAATCTCCGCCACTTCATGCCGATGAGTCGAGACAGCCGTCTGATTGATTTTGCTGATGAAAAACTGGTGCTGCCGAGTGGGATTGAACCACCGACCTCACCCTTACCAAGGGTGTGCTCTACCACTGAGCTACGGCAGCAGGACCAGTACCCGCGCGAGCCATGTGGCTCAATCGCGAGAACGGGGGGCTATTGCCACAGCTTGACGGCAAGCGCAAGCAGCAAATTCCAACTTCGCGTGGATTGGGATGCAAGGGCCTTTTGGATTGGCGCGAATTCGGCTAATCCTGTCGCATGAACGAAAAGACCGAAACCGGCCAGCAGAGCCGCAAGCAAGCGATCGAGGCACAGGCAAAACTGCGCCGTGAGCGCGCCGCCGATAAGCTCAGGGAAAATCTGGGTCGACGCAAACAACAGGTGCGCGCCCGCCGTTCCGGCCAAGCCGACGAAACAAATGGGCTGCCCGCCGCAAAAATGGACGAATCGTAATGTTCCGTCCGTCGCGAATTGAAGCGTCTCGATAAATCCCCTAAACACCTCACTCCTTATTTCAAGGCAGAACTTTCAGGAAAGGCGGGCGCTGCCCGTAAGCGCACATGGATCGTATCAGAATCGTCGGCGGTAATGAGCTGAATGGCATCATTCCGATTTCCGGCGCCAAGAATGCCGCACTGCCGCTGATGATCGCCTCGCTTCTGACCAGCGATACGCTGACGCTCGAAAACGTGCCGCATCTGGCCGATGTCGAACTCTTGATGCGCATCCTCGGCAATCACGGCGTCGACGTCGCCGTCAACGGCCGCCGCGAGCGCCAGGAAGATTCCTATTCGCGCACGATCCATTTCACCTGCCGCACCATCGTCGATACGACCGCATCCTATGAACTGGTCTCGAAGATGCGCGCCTCCTTCTGGGTCATCGGCCCGTTGCTGGCGCGCGAAGGCCATTGCCGCGTTTCGCTGCCGGGCGGCTGTGCCATCGGCACGCGCCCCGTCGATCTCTTCATCGAGGGCCTGACGGCGCTCGGCGCGACCATGGAGATCGATGCCGGTTATATCAACGCCAAGGCGCCTGCCGGCGGCCTGATCGGCGCACGCTACACCTTCCCGAAGGTCTCCGTCGGCGCCACCCATGTGGTGATGATGGCGGCAACGCTTGCCCGCGGCACGACTGTCATCGGCAATGCCGCCCGCGAGCCTGAGGTCGTCGATCTCGCCAACTGCCTGAACGCCATGGGCGCCAAGATATCGGGCGCAGGCACGGCGACGATCACCGTCGAAGGCGTCACCTCGCTTTCCGGCGCCCGCCACCGCGTGCTGCCGGACCGCATCGAGACCGGCACCTATGCCATGGCCGTCGCCATGGCCGGCGGCGACGTCGTGCTCGAAAATACCGACATGGCGTTGCTCGAAACCGCGCTGGAAACGCTGCGCCGCGCCGGTGCGGAGATCTCGTCGACCAACAACGGCATGCGCATCAAGCGCAACGGCGCCGGCATCAGGCCGGTCGATATCGTCACCGATCCTTTCCCGGGCTTCCCGACCGATCTGCAGGCGCAGTTCATGGCGCTGATGACCCGTTCTTCCGGCGTCTCACATGTCACCGAGACCATTTTCGAAAACCGTTTTATGCATGTGCAGGAGCTTGCCCGCCTCGGCGCCAGGATCTCGCTGTCCGGCCAGACGGCGAAGATCGAGGGTGTCCAACGCTTGCGCGGCGCGCCCGTCATGGCGACCGATCTGCGCGCCTCCGTCTCGCTCGTCATCGCCGGCCTTGCCGCCGAGGGCGAAACCACGGTCTCCCGTGTCTATCACCTCGACCGTGGTTTCGAACGGCTCGAGGAGAAGCTGACCCGCTGCGGCGCCATCGTCGAGCGCATCAGCGAGTAAGCACCGTTCATCCCGGTTGCGTAATTGGTCGCCGCGCCTTATTTCCCTTGTCTGACGCATCGCCATTCCGGCGGTGCCCGGCGTAGGCCGGTAATGGGATGAGGCTGAATGACCGACCTGAAACTTGTTGCGCTCGATAACGAGGATCTTGCGATCATGTCCGCGCATATGCAGGACAGCGTCTTCAAGGTCGGCGACATCGACTGGTCGCCGCGCGACGCGCAGTTCGCGCTTGCCGCCAATCGTTTCGTCTGGGAAGGTGCCGAGCGCAAGCGCAAGGGTTTCGAGCGCCGCCGTGCTGCCCTGGTCTTCAAGCGCGTGCTTGCCGTCCGCTCGCTTGGCATCGATCGTGGCAAACGCGACGAGGTGCTGTCGCTGCTGGCGCTGCGCTTCGAGAAGAAGGGCGAGGGGCCCGATGGTACGATCGAGCTGGCGCTGTCAGGCACGGCCTCGATTGCGCTCGATGTCGAATGCATCGAGGTCCAGCTGGCCGATATCGGCGGCGCCTGGGAGGCCTCCTCCAAGCCTCGCCACCGCTGACATGACGCCCTAAAATTTGAACATCGCAGTTTCGAGTTGAGAAGGAATATCGGCTTTGGCAATCTGGCTGGATCAGGCATCGGAAGGTTTCGAGCAGCATTTTGCCGCCTTTCTGACGACGAAGCGGGAGGTCTCCGATGATGTGAACGTCGTCGTTCGTGCCATCATCGATGATATCAGAGCCCGCGGCGATGTGGCGCTGGCCGAATATTCGCTGAAGTTCGACGGCATCGATTACGCCACCGTCCCGATGCGCGTCACAGCTGAAGAGATCGACGCCGCCGTCGAGGCGGTGCCCTCAGAGGTGCTGGGGGCGCTGAAGCTCGCGGCACTGCGCATCGAATCCCACCATCGCCGGCAACTGCCGAAGGACGATATCTACGAAGACGATATGGGTGTCGGTCTCGGCTCGCGCTGGACGGCGATAGAAGCGGTCGGGCTTTATGTTCCGGGTGGCACGGCGAGCTATCCAAGCTCGGTATTGATGAATGCGGTGCCGGCCAAGGTCGCCGGTGTCGATCGCATCGTCATCGCCGTTCCGGCCACCGGCGGCGCCGTCAATCCGGCGGTGCTTGCCGCTGCCAAGCTTGTCGGTGTCACGGAGATTTATCGTGTCGGCGGCGCCCAGGCGATCGCGGCTCTTGCCTATGGCACCGAGACCATCGCCCCGGTCGCCAAGATCACCGGCCCCGGCAATGCCTATGTCGCTGCCGCCAAGCGCCATGTCTTCGGCACCGTCGGCATCGACATGATCGCCGGCCCCTCCGAGGTGCTCGTCATTGCAGACAAGGACAACAATCCGGATTGGATCGCAGCCGACCTCTTGGCCCAGGCCGAGCACGATGTCAGCGCCCAGGCGATCCTGATCACAGATGATGCCGCATTCGGCAAGGCTGTGGAGCAGGCGGTCGAACGCCAGCTGAAGACGCTGAACCGCGCCGAGACGGCGGCGGCAAGCTGGCGCGATTTCGGCGCGGTCATCCTCGTTGCCGATCTGAAACAGGCCATTCCCTTGGCAAACCGTATCGCTGCCGAGCATCTGGAGCTCGCCGTCGTCGATCCGGACCGGCTGCTCGACGGCATCCGCAATGCCGGAGCGATCTTCATCGGCGCCCATACGCCTGAAGTCATCGGCGATTATGTCGGCGGTTCGAACCATGTGCTGCCGACGGCGCGTTCGGCGCGCTTCTCCTCCGGCCTTTCGGTGCTTGATTTCGTCAAGCGCACGTCGATCCTGCGCCTCGGTCCGCAGCAGCTCCGCACCCTCGGCCCGGCGGCGATCGCCCTTGCCGTTTCCGAAGGCCTTGATGCCCATGCGCGATCGGTCGCGATCCGCCTCAACCTCGAAAGGTGAGGGCATGGCGAAGGGCGATTTCCGGCTTTGCGACGTCGTCCTTGACGATACGATCGGCCGTTCGACGCCCGATGTCGAGCATGAACGCGCCGTCGCCATCTTCGACCTGATCGAGGAGAACAGCTTCGAGCCGCTTGGTCATGCCGGCGGGCCCTACCGACTGAACATCTCGCTGGTCGATTCCAAGCTGGTTTTCGCCATTACCACCGAAGAGGGCGGCGGGGTCGCCACCCATATCCTGTCGCTCACGCCCTTCCGGCGGATCGTCAAGGATTACTTCA
Organism: Rhizobium sp. PEPV16; assembly: GCF_008919455.1. Lineage (NCBI taxonomy): Bacteria > Pseudomonadati > Pseudomonadota > Alphaproteobacteria > Hyphomicrobiales > Rhizobiaceae > Rhizobium > Rhizobium sp. PEPV16. The sequence goes on along the minus strand of NZ_VSZV01000340.1, from coordinate 28,377 downwards.
TGATCTGCGAAAGCTATTACGAAGCGATCCGTTCGTCGACGCCGAGCCGTATCGAGGCGATCGACATGGGCCGGCGCGGCATCCACAATGAAGGCTCGCAGACGCTGAAGGATAGGCTGGCCGGCAAGATAGAGGTCGATTTCGACACCGCCCGGCGCCTTTTCACGCTGGTCTGCGTGCTCTACTGGCGCGGATGACGGCCATGGAGCTTGCCGCCGATGTCGAGGAGGGAAAGCGGCCGGGCGCCATCCTCTTCATGTGCGGGATGAATGCCATCCGCTCGCCGATAGCCGAAGCGATCGCCCGTAGCATTTTGCCGGCCAATACCTATATCAGGTCCGCCGGCGTTCGCGCCGGCGAGCGCGATCCCTTCGTGGATGCCGTGCTCGAGGAGATCGGGCTTTCCCTTGGGCGCCGCCAGCCGCAGACGCTGGACGAACTCGAGGACGATTACTTCGATCTGATCATCACGCTGTCACCGCAGGCCCATCATGCAGCACTCGAGCTGACACGGTCGAATGCGATCGATGTCGTCTATTGGCCGACCATGGATCCGACGGTTGCAATCGGAACGCGCGAGCAGATTCTAGAGAGCTACCGCGAGGTCCGCGATCACCTGGCCGGCCTCATCGAAAGCCGGCTACTCAAACGAAATGGCATTGCCGCGCAATCGGCATGAAAACAAATAAAGGAAAGCCTGATCAACGAGGTTCACAAACCTGCGTTGATTGTGTAGTTTCCGCCCAAATTTTAAAGGCGCGCGCTGCGCTGCCTATTCAACCCACAGGAAGAAAACACTTATATGCCTAAAGAAGAAGTCCTCGAATTCCCGGGAATCGTCACCGAACTTCTGCCGAATGCGACGTTCCGCGTGAAGCTCGAAAACGAACACGAGATCATCGCCCACACCGCGGGCCGCATGCGCAAGAACCGCATCCGCGTTCTCGCCGGCGACAAGGTGCTTGTGGAAATGACGCCCTACGATCTGACCAAGGGCCGTATCACCTACCGTTTCAAGTAAGTTTGCCCGAAGGTCCTGCAAGGGTTTTTGCCCCCGTCTGACGATGGTCGAGGTTCCATGGCGCTGAAATACAAGCTCATTCTGGCCTCAGGCTCGCCCCGGCGCGTCGACCTGCTCAACCAGGCCGGCATCGAGCCTTCGCGCCTGATGCCGATGGATATCGACGAGGCGCCGAAGAAGTCGGAGCATCCGCGTTCGCTTGCCCGCAGGCTTTCGGCTGAAAAGGCCGAAGCGGCCCTTGCCGCCATCAAGAGCGATATCACCTGGAAGGGCAGCTATATCCTGTCTGCCGATACGGTGGTCGCCGTCGGCCGGCGCATCCTCGGCAAGGCCGAGTTTGCTGACGAGGCGCTGAACTCGCTGCATCTCCTCTCGGGACGCAACCATATGGTCTACACCGGCGTTTGCCTGGTGACCCCGGATCGCAAGGTCCGTCAGAAGATCGTCGAGACCAAGGTGCGCTTCAAGCGTCTCTCCGGCTTCGAGATCGAGAACTACCTGGCCTCCGGCCAGTGGCGCGGCAAGGCAGGCGCCTACGGCATCCAGGGCCTCGCCGGCACCTTCGTGCAGAAGATGGTGGGCTCCTACACCAATGTCGTCGGCCTGCCGCTTTATGAAACCATTCTGCTTTTGACCGGCGAAGGCTTCGATGTGCATAGCCGGTGGCCCGAGGGCTGAGCCCGACGGCCGATGCTTAAAGCGCGTCACGATCTTTCAGATCCGCGCGTCGCGCTTTAAGGCTTTGTTTTTACGCATGTCGTTGTCGCAAAACCGCTGAACATTTTGCGCGACATGCTCTAGGACGGACCGATATGCCTGAAGACAAGAAAGCGGCCGCCAAGGTCGAACCGCTGCGCAAGACGCGCCCTTGCCCCGAATGCGGCAAACCTTCCCATCGCGAACATTACCCCTTCTGCTCCAACCGCTGCCGCGAGGCCGATCTCTCCCGCTGGCTGACCGGCGCCTATGCCATTCCGGTTGCCGACGACGAGACGAAGGCCGAATATCCCGATGAGGAAAACTAGAGAATTTCGCCTGCGAAGCTCTTATTTTTCCTCATGAATCCGTAAAGCCGGCAAGACCGTCAAAAAAGAGTCATTTGACGCTTGCCATGGGCGAACAAGATGCTATAACCCCGCTCGCTTCCGGGGTGAACCAAGGCCCTGCGGTTCCTTTTCTGAAAGGGACTATCGGAAGCAGGTTAGCCCAGGTAGCTCAGTTGGTAGAGCAGCGGATTGAAAATCCGCGTGTCACTGGTTCGATTCCGGTCCTGGGCACCACTTTGATTTCCTTGCATCATTAGAGAATTTTGGCCTTGGAAAAGGCGCCTGGTCGACGGCCGTGGTAGCACATTGGTAGCCGCGCCAAACGTGGTGGAGAGGGCCAAAACAGCGTGGCCGGCGCGATGGCGGGCACCGTGTATCGATGGGCGCTCGTTTCAACGGGTCTCATATCGTGATGGCCTGGAACAGGGAAGACCCGACCACCTCGCGTGACGACATCATCGATATCGCACGCTCGCTGGTGCCGCCGGCCAGGTAAGCGCATGGAACGTCAGCCGTTTCGCCGGGTCGGCCTCTTCACCTTGACCTTGATCTACGCGTTACATTGTGGACGAGTTCGCTGATGGTCGCGAACTCACCGAACAAAGCAGTAAGCTTGGCTTGCTCCTTGCTATCCAATCGGTGCTGCGAGCAGAAGTCCGCGATGCACCAGACCTTCGCCGCTACGATAGGCTCGGCAGTAATCGAATCAATGTGTTGCATTGTAGTCCTCCCGCAAAGGAAGCTAACGAAGTTCAAATTAGCTTTCAATGAAATAAGAGGTCTTCCGAATACTGTGGTTCCCATTGCCCGACGCGCCGCCTCTTCAGCGACTGGCGGACATGCGGCTTCTCCACTGATTGCAGCGTCGAGCAGCCGCTCTCGTTTCTACGCCGCGAAACGGCGTGCAGCCTGTCGGACCATATCAAGCACGCTACAGCTGGTTCCTGACATCGAAGACGGACTGAGCGACGTCTGGGGTCGCGCGGTGCCACGGATCGGCAGACCTCTCAATTCTCAGAGGTCCTACGATATTCCGTCGGTGCGCAGCCAACCGCATTTTTGAATTGGCTGGAAAAATGGAAGGCGGAATGAAAGCCGAGCAGGCCGGCGATTTCTTTTACGGATTTGTCGGTGTTTACCAGGAAGTCGCGTGCTCGCTGAACGCGGACGTTCATTTGATACTGTTTCGCCGACATCCCGGCTTGCTCACGAAACAGCCGGCGAAAATAGGGGTAGCTCACCCCCATCTCTGCTGCGAGATCCTCGACTGATTGTGAAGTTCCGCAGCGCTCCATCAGGATCATGCGCGCCCGATCGACGAGGCGCGCGCCGGCGCCGGTTGCCAGATCGTCCGGCCGGCAGAGCAGCGCAAGGAGCTGCAACCCGAGCGTGGATATCACCAGCTGATGAAGCACGGGATCCTGCCGCGCCAGATCATGGATGGCGGCGAACACATGATTGATCTCATCGCTTGCCGGGTTGAGCGGGCGTTCGACATGCAGGAGGCCAGCATCCACTGCAAAATCGAAAGCGGTTCCCCGGCACTCTATCCAGTGCTCGGTCCAGCCGGTTCGCCGATCGGGCGCGAACCTGTGCCACACGCCCGGGAACAGGAGAAAAATCGATCCTTCCGTGACGCGCACCTGTCGGCGCAGGTTGCCGAATTCGAGCTTCCCGTTGCCGGCGCTGATCAGCACGACCTGATAGGCCTGAAGGATGCGGCCTCGAGACCAGCTGAAATGATGGTCGTCCGGATGACGGCTCGGAGGGTAATCGGAGTGCGGCGCAATGACCGAATAGCCCGTCGAGACAGCGGTGCAGCCCCATGCTGCAGAAATTCTGTTGTCAGGCATGTAGACGAAGTAGTTTTCCGTCATTTGACGTCGCCTTTTTAGGATCATTTTTTGTATGCAAATGATCACTTTTGTGGATTTTGGCGTCGTGTCAACAGGTGGGGCCGATGGTACCGTCATCAGGTCAGGGCAAAGTCGATCGAATTTGCCGAAACGCTGATTGCATCAGCTATCGCCGCTGCCGGGGAGGGTAGCGGCTGGGAGGAGAATAGATATGAAAACTCACGCCAGACTGCTGGTCGCAGCCGCTTGCCTCGCCGCATCTGCTGCCTATGCCGATGATTTCCACGGGTTCGATCCCGCGAAGTTCGACGGCAATATGCTTTCGGCCGAGGCTCTCAAGGCCATGGCCGCCGACGCGTCGAAAATGACGCCTCCGAAAAACGGCAGCAAGTACAGCATCGGCTTCGCCAATCTTCAGCGTGACATCGCTTTCGGCGTGCTCGTTGAGAAAGGCATCCAGGCAAACGCCGATGCTGCCGGCGTGGAACTCGTCGTCGCCGACAACCGCCTCGATGGGCCGACTGCGCTTGCCAATGCCAAGTCTTTTGCCGAACGCAAGGTTGACTACGTCATCGAGTTTCAGACCGACGCAAACTTCGGTCAGACCGTGATGGACGTGTTCAAGCAAGACGGCACCAAGGTCACAGCAATCGATATCCCCATGCCCGGTGCAAGTTTCTTCGGCGTGAACAATCCCAAGTCCGGTTTCATGGGCGGGTCCTACCTTGCAACGGCTGCGGCAAAACAGTTTGGCGCGGACACGGTAAAAAGCGGCTATCTCGTCATCGGCGCACTGCCCCAGTCGGGCGTCATCCCCCGCATGCGCACGGAAGGTCAGCGCGCCGGCTTCCTGGCCCTGACCAAGGATTTCCCGGCCGACCACATCATCGAGATCGATACGAAGAATACGCTGCAGGAATCCTATACCCAGATGAACAACGTGCTCGGCCGCATTCCGCCAGGAGCGCCGATCCTGATCATCGCGATCAACGACCAGGCGACCATGGGCATGCTGCAGGCCGTCCGAGCAGCCGGACGTGTTGATCAGGCCATCGCCGTCGGCAACGGCGCGGATGAAGCCGAGGCGCTCGCCACGGACCCGAAACTCGTGGCGGCGACGGGTTCGTTTCCAGGCAGCTACGGGAATTATCTCATTCCGATTGCGCTGTCTGCGCTCGCCGGCAAGGCCGTGCCGGAGGCAACCTTCGTCACCCATCAGATGGTAACCAAGGCAAACATCTGCAAATTCTACAAGGAATTCGCCTGCGCCGGCGAAGCCGACGGTTACACGTTTCCCGAGGCAGAGTTCACAAGCTATCTCTCTGGTCTGAAAAAAGAGGATTGGTTGAAGGGGTACGAGGCAATTCTCCCCAAGCAATGATCTGGGGTGGGAGGCGATTCTGATGCAGACTGTATCGAGCACGGAGAACCGCGTGGCGCGGCTCCAAATCACCAACGTCACGAAGTCCTTCTCCGGCGTGCAGGTCCTGAAAAACGTCACCTGTTCGGCCGATGCTGGCGAGGTCGTGGCGCTGCTCGGGGCTAACGGTGCAGGCAAATCCACGCTGATGAAGATCCTGTCCGGCGTCTATTCCTGCGACGCCGGACAGATACAGATCGATGGGGCCGCAGTCGACATCACGTCGGCACGTGCGGCCATAGCATCGGGCATTCGCTTGATGCCGCAGGAACTGTCCGTGCATCCGGACTTGTCGGTCGCGGAGAACATCGCGTTGGGATCGATGCCCCTGCGCAAGATCGCCGGCATAAGTTTCGTCGACCGTGCCGCCATGCAGAGGCAAGCGACGACACTGCTCGGCCGACTGAAGCTCGGTCATGTCTCTGCGAGCCGGAGAATGGGATCGCTATCGCTTCCAGAGCAGCGGATCGTCGAGATCGCCCGGGCATTGGCTGGCCAGGCTCGTATTCTGATCATGGATGAACCGACTGCTGCCCTCGGAGAAGCAGATGCCGAAACCCTGTTCGGAGTGATCGATGCGCTTCGCGCCGACGGCGTCACGATCATCTATATCTCCCACTACCTCGACGAGGTGTTTCGCCTCTCCGACCGGATCGTCGTGTTGCGGGACGGCGAGGTACGCGGCCAGTTCCAGACGAGCGCCACCAGTCACGACGAGGTGCTACGGGCGATGCTCGGAGGCGATCTCGGCGATCTTTTTCCGGCAAAGCCGCAATCCCTGCCGGACGAGACGATCCTGGTTGTCGAAGGACTGTCGCTGCCAGGTTGGCTCAGCGACGTGTCCTTGTCGGTGCGCCGTGGCGAGGTCCTGGGCGCGTTCGGCCTGATCGGCTCCGGGATTGAGAAGGTCGGCAGAGCCATTTATGGGGCGGAGCCCAAGGCAAAGGTCCGTTCAATCCGGATGGGGACAGCCGAAACGGCGTTGTCGAACCCGCGGGCAAGCATTCGAAGCGGTATCGGTTTCGTTGCAGCCGAGCGCAAGCGGCAAGGCCTGATCGCCAACCTCACCGTCCGTACCAACACGACCCTTCCTTACCTCACGCGCTTTACGCGCTTCGGGCTCGTCGATGACAATCGGGAGCGGGCAATGTCGCAACACTGGATCCGCACCCTGCGCGTCAAGACGACGGGTCCGGAGCAGGAGATAAGACTCCTGTCCGGCGGCAACCAGCAGAAAGTGTGCCTGGCGCGATGGCTGCTCGGCGACCCCAAGCTGCTCATTCTCGAGGAACCGACCCGCGGGGTCGACCTCGGCGCTCGACGAGAGATTTATGAGGAGATCCGCCGGCTCGCAGCGAACGGATTGGGCATACTCCTCGTCTCATCGGACGCTGAGGAAGTCGCCGGTCTTGCCGACCGAGCGATCGTCTTCGAAGAGGGCCGGGCCGTGGCCACACTGGGAGCCAATGCATCGGCCGCCGAGTTGATGCAGGCGGCGGAGTCGCACTCCGTGTCTGCTGCGAACGAATTGGAGAAAGCATGAACAAGTCAAACTCGATCGTTGCGGGCGAACCCAAGCCGACCAGCCAACGCCAGTCGATGACGGAGATCCTTGCCAGACCGGTCGCCGGGATCGTGGTTCTGCTAGGCTTCTATGTCATCCTTCTTGCGGCTTTCGCTATGCTGTCGCCGTTCTTTCTGTCGGTGAGCAATCTTGCCAATATCGGCACGAACATGGCCTTCATCGGGCTCATGGCCGCAGCCGGAACGCCGCTGATCATTGGCGGTGGACTCGACCTGTCGGTGGCTGCCGTTGCCGGACTGGCCGGCGTCATTGTCGCATTGATGCATTCCAACGGGATCAATATCTGGGTTGGATGCCTGACAGCCTTGGTCATCGGCGCCGGGGTCGGAATTTTGAATGGCGTCATCGTCACCAAGCTGCGCCTCAATCCCCTGATCGTGACACTCGGGACGATGAGCATCTTCTCGGGCCTGTCGATGGTCATGACGGGTGGCTTGAGCAAGCCGCTTTTCGTGCCGGCCTTCAACTGGCTTGGTTCAGGTCGCATCTTTTCCGTGCCGTTTCCCGTCATCGTCATGCTGATCGTCTTTGCCGTCCTTTGGCTCGTGCTTGCCAAGACGCCGTTCGGACGGTTTGTGTACGCAACCGGCGGCAATCCCGAGGCCAGCAGCCTTCTCGGCGTGCCGGTCGAGCGCACCCAGATGATCCTCTACGTGATCTCAGGCATTTCAGGCGCTGCCGCTGGTATCATTCTTGCAGCAATGCTCGGCGCGGCAGCCCCGAATGCAGCAAGTCAGCATCTGCTGACGATCATCGCCGCGATCATTCTTGGAGGCACGAGCCTCTTTGGCGGGCGGGGAAGCGTCTGGGGTACGCTGATTGCGGTGCTGATCCTCGGAACTCTGAACAACGGCCTGACCCTCATGAACGTGTCCAGTTTCTGGCAGGATGTCACGCGCGGTGTCGTGTTGCTTCTGGCCGTGGGCCTCGACCAGCTTCGTGTCCGCCTGCAGGGCTGACCCCGCCATAATTCCAGGAGAAAATGGAATGTCTGATCGCCCTTTGAAGGCCGGCCTGTTCGGTATCGGTCTGGAGGCCTATTGGCCGCAGTTTGACGGTCTCGAAGCAAGGCTGCGCGGATATGTACATGTCGTCGCGTCCAAGCTGGAACGGCCCGGGGTCGAAGTCGTCAATCTTGGCCTCGTCGATACGCCGGAGAAGGCCGTCGATGCCGGGCATCTGTTTCGCCAGGCCGATGTCGATATCATTTTCCTTTACATCACCACCTACGCTCTGTCGTCGACCGTCTTGCCGGTTGTTCGGCGTGCAAAGGTGCCGGTCATTATTTTGAATCTGCAGCCGGCTGGTGCGATCGACTACGCGTCCTTCAACGCACTCGGCAACAGGACTGCCATGACCGGCGAGTGGCTGGCGCACTGCGCTGCATGCCCGGTGCCCGAGATTGCCAATGTGTTCACTCGAGCGGGCATTCGGTTTCACCAAGTAACAGGCGTTCTGAACGGTGACCCGTTTGTCGACAACGAGATCGAGGAGTGGATCGAGGCCGCACGGGTAGCCCACGTCATGTCGCATAATCGCCTTGGCGTCATGGGGCGCTATTACAACGGCATGCTCGATATCTATTCCGATCTCACAGCCCAAAGCACGGCATTCGGGACACACATCGAAGTGGTGGAGATTGACGAACTAGCACGCCTCAGACGCGATGTTGGCGAGGCGGAAGTGGCGGCTTGCTTGGACAGAATCCGAACGGAATTCGACGTGCAGCCGGATTGCGATCCGGACGAACTGGCGCGGGCGGCAAGAACTGCCGTCGCGCTGCGCAAACTCGTCGACGCGAAGCGTCTCGGCGCGCTCGCCTATTATTATGAATCGGTGTCCGGGCATGAATACGAGGACGTCATCACGTCGGTAATCGTTGGTTGTTCGATGCTCACCGCCCAAGGCATACCGGTTGCTGGCGAATATGAGATCAAGAACGCGCAGGCCATGAAGATCATGGACAGCTTCGGCGCCGGAGGTTCCTTCACCGAATATTATGCAATGGATTTCGATGCAGATGTGGTCCTGATGGGCCATGATGGCCCAGGCCATACTAAAATTGCAGAGGGTCGAACCAAGATCCGTCCTCTCGAGGTCTATCACGGTAAGGTCGGCTCCGGCGTTAGCGTCGAAATGTCGGTTAAGAATGGCCCGGTAACACTGCTCTCCGTGGTGGAGTGCGCCGGAAAAGTGAAGCTGTTGTGCGCCGAAGGACAATCGGTGCCCGGGCCGATCCTGGAAATTGGAAACACCAACAGCCGCTATCAATTTCCAATCGGGGCGCGCGCGTTCGTCGAGAATTGGAACGCCGAAGGACCGGCGCATCATTGCGCAGTCGGCGTCGGACACATTGGGAGCAGCATCGAAAAATTAGGAAAGCTGTTGGAGGTCGAGTTCGTGAGAATTTGCTAATTGTCAAAAATATTTCTCGCTGTGGGAACTGCTTGACGAATAAATAGACCCGTCAAAACGATCGCAGCTCCTCTGCCTATCTTGCCGGTTGTGGCCGATATCGTCTTTGGCGGCCGTAGTGGCATGCTGGTGGTAGCGCCAACCTCGCAGCGAGAGCACAAAAACAGCTTGGCCGGCGCGATGAATGGCCGTGTATCGACGGGGCGTTCGTTTCAACGGGTCTCATATCGTGATGCCCTGATGGGAACCGCGACTCCGCCCGTCCGTTACCATTTGAGCAACGGAGGAAATGGACATGCGCAAGAAAAAAGCCATCGTCGAGGCGGCGCTCGAGTCCGAGTACGAGCGCCAGGCACTGGGGATCATGAATACGGAGCAAGCTCTGAAGCTTGAGGATTCCGACGGTCTTGTCTTCAGCCATCCGGATAAAGAGGCCGGAGTGACGGATCATTTTGTCGATCAAGATGAGCTGCGCCGTTTGGTGCGGCGGTCAACGTCGCCGCTTCCAGTATTGCAATCGCAGGGTCGTACTACTCGACAGGGTCGTACTGCACGTTAGGCCTGAGCTTCAAGCAATCATATAACCGCCGTCCACCGGCATCGATATGCCGTTCACCATGGCAGCCTGGTCGGACAGCAGGAAAAGAACAACCTCGGCAATGTCTGCCGACTCGGCGAAGCGTCCGACGGGAATTCGCTTCATCATCCCTGCGGCCTTCTCGGGATCGCTCCAAGCCTTCACGGCCATTGGCGTCAACGTCACCGTTGGGTGGACGCCGTTTGCGCGTATGCCGTGAGGCGCAAGCTCTTTTGCCATGACCCGCGTCAAGCCATCCAATCCACCCTTCGATGCACAATAGGCAGCGTGGTCGGGGATGCCGACGAAGGATGCGACCGACGAGACATTGACGATGGCGCCTGTACGGCCTTCCTTGATCAGCGAACGGGCATATTCCTGGGCGACGATCATCGGAGCACGCGTGTTGACCGCGACGAGACGGTCGAATGCTTCCACGGTTGTCTCCAGGAATGGCTGGAGCTCGGTCGTGCCGGCGCAGTTGATAAGGAAATCTGCGGGAAGGGCAGCGATCGCCGCCTGCCTGGTCGCATCGGCGTCCGCAAGATCGACCTGGATTGCCCGGCAGCCGAATTCCCCTCGCAACGCTTCGACGTCGGCAGCACTGCGGGTCAGCGCGACGACCTGCGCACCCCGTTCGACGAGCATCCTTACAATTTCGCGTCCGATGCCTTTGCCGGCGCCGGTCACGATCACCGTCTTTCCTCTGAACTCCATGGGTCGATCTCCTAAAGTCTCTGGCCTGTTTCCCGATCGAAGATATGCGCACGTCGGGGATCTATGTGGAAGTACATCGTCCGTCCGGGGTCGACCTCGATACGCTCGCGGATAAGGGCGTCGATCGGCACGCCTCCCGTGCGTCCGAAGATCAATGTCTCCGAACCCGTCGGCTCGAACACTGATACCTCGACCGGAACGCCCTCCTCGCCGATCGTGATGTGCTCCGGTCGGATACCGTAGGTCACGGCTCGTCCTTCATCCGCATTTGTGTCCGCCATCGGAAGGGTGATGCCCTGGTCGGTGACGACGATCTTCCTGCCGTCGCTTGTGGCTATGCGGCCCTGAAGGAAGTTCATCGATGGGCTGCCGATGAAGCCGGCGACGAAGAGGTTGACCGGGAAGTCGTAGAGATCAAGAGGCTTGCCGATCTGCTCGACCCTGCCGTCGCGCATCACCACGATCTTGTTGGCCATCGTCATCGCCTCGATCTGATCGTGCGTGACGTAGACGGTGGTGGTCTTCAGCCGCTGGTGAAGCTCCTTTATCTCGACGCGCATGGTGACGCGGAGTTTGGCGTCGAGGTTCGACAACGGCTCGTCGAACAGGAAGACCTGCGGATCGCGAACGATGGCACGGCCCATCGCCACGCGTTGACGCTGTCCGCCCGACAGTTGCTTCGGATAACGGTCGAGATAACGTGTCAGGTCGAGGATCTCGGCAGCCCTGCCGACCTTCTCGGCGATCTCCGCCTTCGGCCGCTTGGCCATCTTCAGCGGAAAGCCCATATTCTCGGCGACCGTCTTGTGGGGATAGAGCGCGTAGCTCTGAAACACCATCGCGATGTCACGCTCCTTCGGGGGAGCATTGGTGACGACACGGCTGCCGATCCGGATATCTCCGCTGCTGACCGTCTCCAGCCCGGCGATCATCCGGAGCAGGGTGGATTTGCCGCAGCCGGATGGACCGACCAGCACGACGAATTCGCCGTCCTCGATGTCGACGCTGACGCCATGCATGACCTGAAGAGAGCCATATTTCTTGGTGACGTCGCTAACCTGTACGTTTGCCAATGTCGTTCCCCCTAAAGCAGCACGATTTGTGACTTGATGTCGTTGACGGAATTCATCGCCTCATCCCTTCCAGACGATATAGGCGCCAAGGACTGCCGAGATTGCCGCCGCGAACCATACGGAAAGCCCGAACGGCTCGATGAACCGCATCCAAAACAGGGAGAGCGCGACCCAGATCACGATCGAGATGAAGAGCCGGTCGAACCAGTTCGTTTCGATTGGCAGGAAGCCTGGCTTGGGTTCGTTATTTTCTGATTGAGACGTCATCGTTTCATCCTTTCACGGCACCGAAGGTCAGGCCGGCGACGATGTGACGCTGGACCACCGAAAAGACGATGAGCGCCGGAACCAATGTCAGCATCGAGATCGCGGCCATGATGCCCCAGGCCGTCCCCGTCGTCGTCACATATTCCGACAGGCCGGTGGTGAGTGTCCGCGCATGGAAGTTGGTGAGCGTCGCCGCCAGCAGATATTCGTTCCACGCAAACACCCAGGTCAGGATCAGCGTCACCGCAAGTCCGGGCCGTGCCAAAGGAAAGATGATATCATAGAGCACGGTCCATGGGCTCGCGCCGTCCATATAGGCCGCCTCGTCCAATTCCTTCGGAATGCCTTCCACGGTCGGGCGCAGCGTCCAGATGGCGAAGGGAAGGTTGAAGGAGCAATAGACCAGGATCATGCCCAACTTGGAATCGGCGAGCGAGAAGTCGCCGATCCTGTAGACCTGCGTCAGCAGCAGGAAAAGCGGCAGCAGGAAGACCGCCGGCGGCGCCATGCGGTTGGTGATCGTCCAGAAGAAGATGCTTTCCTTGCCGGCGAGGTCGAAGCGCGTCAGGGCGTAGCAGGCAAGGAAGCCGAGCGTGGTGACGAGCAGCGCGTTGCCCGACGAAATGATCAGCGAGTTGAGCATGTATCCGCGCAAGGTCGGATTGGTCAGCACGTCCTGGTAATTCTTCCAGAAGAAGCTCCGGAGAATGACATCGGGCGTCGAAAACAGGTCGAACGGCTGTTTCACCGATATGACGAAGAGCCAGTAGATCGGGAAAAGGGTGACGAAGCTTATCAAGGTCCACAGGACGACCGGAAGCCAGGGAAAACGGGTCTTCATCGTTTCAACCTCTCTTCACGCGGGGTGCAATCAGGCCGACATAGAGCAGCCAGCAGACGACGATGGTGAGATAGAGGACGATGACGGAGATCGCCGAACCGTAGCCGTAATTCGTCTTGGGAAAGACTTCCCTGAAGATATGGACGCCAATGTAGCGCGTCGATGAACCCGGGCCGCCGCCGGTCAGCATCAGGACTTCGTCGACGGTGCGCAGTGCGTCCATCAGCCTGATGAACACCGTGGCTAGCAGGGCCGGGCGGATCAGGGGCAGCGTTATGTGCCAGAAGATCTGGCTCTTGCCGGCGCCGTCGATCTGCGCCTGCTCGAACGGGTCTGATGGAAGCGAGACAAGTGCGGCGATCAGCGAGAGGGTGACGAGCGGCGTCCAGTGCCAGATATCCATGATGACAGTGACGGTGAAGGCCGCAACGGCGCTCTGGCCGATATTCAGATCGTAGCCGAACCAGCTCCTCAGAAGATAGGGAATGATGCCGATGGACGGGGTGGTCATCAGCTTCCAGACCGAGCCGACGATGATCGGCGCCATGATCAGGGGCAGAGTATGGATCGTGCGAAACACCGCTTTTCCCGGAAAGTCCTTGAGCAGCGCCTGGGCGAGGATGTAGCCGAGGACCAGCTCCGACACGACCGCGAAGAAGACGAATGTCAGGGTTATGCCGAGCGATGCCAGGAACTGCGGGTCGAAGACGAGCCGCCGATAGTTCTCAGCCCAGTTGAAGATCATGCCCGGATTGGCAGCGAACGGGTTCCATGAATGGAAAGAGACCCAGAGGACGTAAATGAACGGAAATATCCCGAACAGTCCGAGGATCACTATGGTCGGTGACAGCAACAGCCACCCGAGCTTCTGCGAATGCATCGCCTATCCCCCATTGAACACTATGTGGACGTCCGCTCCATCAGGAGCGAAGGATGACGGGTCGTCGGAACGACCCGTCAGTTGGGGAGGATGCTTTATTTGCGATAACCGAGCGAGGTGAGCTCTTCTTCGGCTTTGGCCGCCATCTGGTCGAGGCCTTCATCAGGCCCGATGTTGCCGGTCAGGATGTCGTAGAAGATGGGAGCGGTCGCTTCACGCACCTGCGCATGGAAGGGGTAGGGGGGAGCGCCGGCGAAGAGCTTGCCGTCGTCCTTCAGCATCGTGTAGAAGCCGCCGAGCTTGACGTCCATCTCCTTCACCTTCGGATCGTCGAACGTCGCCGTATTGGTGATGCGTGGTGCGGCGATCGCCCAATCGGGCTGCACTTCGTTCTGGCCGATGAATTCGAGGAACAGCAGTGACGCTTCCTTGTTCTTGGACGTGACCGGCACGCCGAAGGCACCGCCATCGTAGTAGCCGATATAGCCCTTTCCGGCTTTCGCGTCGTCCAGCACGCCCGGCTCGAGCGGCGGCAGAGCGAAACCGACCTGGCCGACCACTTTCGACTGCGCCGGATCGCTTGCGATCCAGGCGGCGTTCTCACCATAGATCAGCCCCTGGGCGACACGGCCCGCGGCGAAGGTCGTTGCAGTTTCCGTCCAGGTTGACTGCGTCGATTCCGGAGGAGCGATGTCGCGCAGGTGCAGCCAGTACTTCAAGGCGGCCTTCGCCTTGTCGCTGTTCATCGCGCCGCCATGTTCGACCGTCGCCGCATAGTTGTTCTTGGCGTCGATGCCCCAATTGTAGACACCGAAGGTCGGCACGATGGACTCGAAGAATTCATACCAGGACGCCGGATGGCCTGTATGTGCCTGAGCGGTCGTGCCCCAGAGCTCCATGCCGTTGTCCTTGCCGTACTTCGTGAAGAATTCGGCGATCTCAGTATATTCCGCGTGTGTGGTCGCCGGCTTCAGGTCCTTGCCTGTTTCCTTCTTGAAGGCTTCCTTGATCTTCGGATCGTCGAAGAGGTCCTTGCGATAGAGATACGCCTTCAGGAAGGCTTCCATCGGAACGCCGAAGAGATCGCCGCTCGAGTCCTTGAAGTAGTCGGCAAAGCTGGTGAAATTGGCGTCGTCGTAGGTCGGCGCCTTCAGATCCGGCTGGTCTTTCAGCGTCTTCGTGATGTCGACGAGGAAATTCCTGGCCAGATAGGAGTAGATGATGTCCTGCTCGATATAGACCATGTCATAGATGCCGGTCTTGGCTTCCATGTCCTTGATGGCCTTGTCGTACATCTGATCCCAGGACGTCGTCTCGATGTCGACCTTGATGCCGGTCTTTTTTTCGAATTCCGGAGCGAGCACGTTCCTGATGTAGTTCGATGGCGGGGTGCTCTCGGTGACGCCGTGCAGTGTCACGCCCTTGAATTTGGCGCCGGCGTCGGACCAGAAGTCAGCCCAGGCCGGCGAAGCAGTCGTGGCGAGGCCGAGCGTCAGCGCAAGCGCGCTAGCCTTCAAAGCATAATTCATTTTCAATCCTCCCAAAGTGCAGCGAGATCATTTCGCCGGTCCTTTGTGTAGGCCAAAAAAACCGGCGACGCAACATTTGTTGTCTAAACATGCAAATCGTTGATCTATCCCATTGATTTTTGCAGAAACTAATTTCCGGCGGAGGGTGCGATGCAAATCGCAAGAAGTGTAATATATTGCATTGCAAGGTAATTTCGCAAAGCAGCACAAAAATAGCCGTTAAAATTATTTGTTGTCTTGCCAAACTAAATGGCATAGCACTGTCCACAGCCAAAGGCATTTTTTGGAGGAAAAGGCTATGCGTCGATTGGGTATCCATTCATTTGTATGGACAGGCGGCCAAACGCAGGAAGGGCTGGAGATGGCCCTGAACAAGACGGCCGAACACGGATATCGCACCATCGAATTTGCCTATCTGCGCCCCGAGAAATTCAATCTCGATCGACTTGCAAAGCTTGCGCAGTCGCTTGACGTCGAGATTGGCGTGACGATGGGTCTGCCGCTCGACAGGGACGTATCGAGCGAGGACGCTTCTGCGGTGTCTGCCGGCAAGCAGACGCTGGCCGACGCCGTTCGTGCGGTCCGTGATATCGGCGGCAACAAGCTGGGTGGAATTCTCTATTCCGCGCACACCAAGTACAATCGCCAGCCGACGAAGAGGGGCTGGGACAACAGCGTCGCCGCGATCGCCGCGACTGCCGAAGTCGCGAGACAAGCGAACGTCGACCTCGTCCTGGAAATTGTCAACCGGTTCGAGACGAACCTGCTGAATACGGCGGCGCAGGGGCTGAAGTTCATCGCCGAGACCGGATCGGAGCATGTCCGTCTCCACCTCGACACGTTCCATATGAATATCGAGGAAGCCAATCCGGCCGCGGCGATCCGCCTGGCCGGCGACAAGATCGGTTACTTCCACATCGGCGAGAGCAACCGCGGTTACCTCGGCGACGGCGTCATCAACTTCGATCTGATCTTCGACGCTCTGCTCGACATCGACTACAAGCGCGACATCGTGTTCGAGAGCTTCTCGACGACGGTCGTGGACGAAGGCCTGTCGCTCGCCTGCGCGATTTGGCGCGACACCTGGGAGGATAATGATCCGCTCGCGGCGCACGCGAAGCGCTACATCGAGCTGAAATATGACGAGGCCAAGCGCCGCCGCGCCACAAACGCGCGGCCCTGATTATCCCTCTGACAGCCTGTTCCAGTCGTGTAAGGGTTGGGCCGACTGAAGGGAATTGAAATATGAACGACACCGTCTCCATCGGAAGTTCGCCGCGCAGGATCCGGCAGAATAATATCGTCGCCGCCTTGCAGACGATCTATGCCCACCGAAGCCTCAGCCGGGCGGATCTCGCCCGGAAGCTCGGGATGAATCGCTCATCCTCGGGAGAGATCGTCGCCGAACTCACGGAAGGCGGGTTCGTTCAGGAGTCGGACGAGAGCGGCAAGCAGCGCCTGGAACATTCCCGTGCCGGGCGCCCGGGCATCATGCTCGAACTTGTCTCCGATGCCGCATTCTTCGTCGGGATAGAGATTGGCGTCGAGCATATATCGGCTGCAGTTGTCGATCTCTCCGCTGAAGTCCGGGCATGTCGGAAAATCGCGTTCGACACGCCGTCGTCGACCGTGGAGGAGGCCGTGGCGCAGGGCGTCGAGCTGATCATAGGCGCAATGGCGAAGGGGATGATCGGACGGTGCAAGGGTCTCGGCATATCGGCGCCGGCCCACATCCGGCCGGACGGAATCGTCACCCTCGCACCCATCATCGGCTGGCGGGAGGTGTCGTTGAAGGAGGTTGGGCGGTCTGCTTTCCCGGCCACCGTCCCGATCGCGGTTGAAAACGACGCCAACGCCTTTGCGATCGGCGATAGCTATCGTCACGGCGTCTCAGGCGTGACCCTGTTCCTGCTGATGGAAACCGGCGTCGGCGGCGGCATCATGATCGATGGCAAACTGTTCCGGGGCGGCCACGGCCTGGCGGGAGAAATCGGCCACACTCTGGTGCCGGGAAGCGGCGGTCAGAAGTTTGAGCAGCTGATCGGTCGCGAAGTGCTGATCAGGCAGTATCGCGAGGCTATTGGACGTAAGCACGTCGATCTGCAGGAGTTCCTTGGCGACGTTCATGATCGCGTTCCGGCCGCGGTCAATATCGCCGAAACCTGGTCGCGCCATCTCGCTTACGCATTGCTGCAGGCCTGTCGTTTGCTCGACCCCGACAGGATCGTGCTGGGTGGCTCCGTGGCATCCCTCTACCCGATGGTGGCCGCCCGCGTGGCGGTCCACATGTCGGAGGGCCAGAGCATACCTTTCCCCACGCCTGACATCGTCGTGGACGATGATGCGGAGTTCGGTTCCGCCTTCGGGGCGGCGTGCATGTTGCACCAGCGCTTTCTGTCATTGGAGAGCGAGGAGTTCGGCGGCGAGGACGGTGCGCCGATCCAGTCGGCGACGAGTTGAAGACAAGAACGATCGAAAGCAGGATTGCAAATGACTTCAGTACTGGCTCCGGACCTGCTTGGTCCCACCGTTTGCGTAGGGGAGATCCTCGTCGAGATCGTCGCCACGACGGTCGGAGACGGTTTTCTTAAAGCCCAGCCGCTCGTCGGTCCGTTCGCGAGCGGAGCGCCGGCTATCTTCATCTCGCAATGCGGGCGCCTCGGCGGCAAGGCCGCAATGGTCGGCGCCGTCGGCAATGACGATTTTGGTCGTGTCAATACCGATCGCCTCAAACGCGACGGCGTCGACGTTTCGACGATCTCGATCGATCCGGACTATCCCACAGGAAGCGCCTTTGTCCGCTACCGCAAGGATGGCTCCCGGGATTTCGTCTACAACATCGCCACATCAGCAGCTGCGCGCTTCGGCTGGTCTCAAGCGGTCGGCGATCTGATCAATCGGAGCGGTCATCTTCACGTGATGGGTTCGGCCCTGTCGGTCCCCAGTGCGTGTGAGGTGATCGACAAGGCGGTCGACATCGTCAAGGCACGCGGGGGAACGCTCTCGGTGGATCCGAACATTCGCAAGGAATTGAAGCTGGATGAGGATACCGAGCGCCGCTTTTCCAAGCTTGTCGCTGCCGCCGATCTGCTTCTGCCGTCCGGAGAGGAGCTTGAGCGTGCCGCAGGTGTCGAAGGGGAGGCAGACGCGATCCGCCGCTTGTTCGAGGTGGGCGTCAAAGAGATCGTGCTGAAGCGCGGAGCCGAAGGCGCGACCTATTTCGGCAGAGACGGAGACCGCATCGACGCACCGGCATTTGTCGTTCAAGAGGTCGACCCCACCGGCGCCGGCGACTGCTTCGGCGGTGCCTATCTCACCTGCCGGCGGCTCGGAATGTCTCCGCAGCAAGCTCTGACCTATGCCTCCGCCGCCGGCGCCCGCAACGTGACGGTCCTCGGTCCGATGGAAGGTGCCGGCACTCAGCAAGAGCTCGATGCGTTTATCGCTTCAACGGAAAGGCGGCCGTGATGCAGGTGCATCTCAACGAACTGGCCAGGCTGAGGATCGAAGGCCACCCCAGAGGCGTGACCTCCGTATGCTCGGCCCACCCGATCGTGCTGCGCGCCGCTCTCCGACACGGGCGGCAACAGGCAAGCACCGTCCTGATCGAAGCCACCTGCAACCAGGTCAACCACCTCGGCGGCTATACCGGAATGACGCCAAGCGACTTCGCGTCCCTCGTCGGCAAAATAGCAGCCGAGGAGGGATGCCCCGAAAATCTGATCGTTCTCGGCGGCGATCACCTCGGTCCCAATCCGTGGCGTGACCGCCCGGCCGAAGAGGCCATGGCCGAGGCCGAGAAGATGGTTGCCGCCTATGTCGAGGCCGGATTTCGCAAGATTCACCTCGACGCCTCGATGGGCTGCAAGAGCGAGCCGATGGCGCTCGACGACGAAACCACCGCCCATCGCGCCGCCCGGCTTGCGGCGGTCGCCGAGGCGTCGGCGAAGAAGAGCGGCGGCGCAATGCCGGTTTACGTCATCGGCACCGAAGTGCCGCCGCCAGGCGGGGCCGACCATGCCCTGACAACCATCGAACCGACAGCTGCCGCAGCGGCGCTGAAGACGATCGGAGTCCACCGCCGGATCTTTGCGGAGGCCGGACTCGGGCAAGCGTTTGGACGGGCCATCGGTCTGGTCGTTCAGCCGGGCGTCGAGTTCGGCAATCAGAATGTCATCCATTATGATCGCAGCAAGATAGACGCGCTGAAATCGGTGCTCACCGAGGAGCCGCAGTTCGTCTTCGAGGCGCATTCGACGGACTATCAGGGAACCCGGCCCTTGACCGCGCTGGTGGAGGACGGCTTTCCCATTCTGAAGGTCGGTCCCGAACTGACCTTTGTCCTGCGCGAAGCGCTCTACGCGCTGGATGCGATCGCTTCGGACCTCTTGCTCGATTACGGCCCGCGTCCGCTCTATGCGGCGATGGAGGTGCTGATGCTCGATCAGCCAGGCAATTGGAGCCGCCACTACCACGGCACAGACGCCGAGATGCGCTGGCTGCGGCACTATTCGCTGTCCGACCGCATCCGCTATTATTGGGCGTCGGCTGAAGCACAAGATGCCGTCCGGCGCCTGTGCGAGGCCCTTCGAGGGCAAATCGTACCGCTGCCGTTGCTTTGGCAGCACATGCCGGCCGCACAGGATTTCGCAGATGCGCCGCTCGATCCGGAACAGGTTTTGATCTGGAGAGTGACGAAGAGCCTCTCGGACTATCATGCCGCTTGCGGCCTCGGGAAGAATTGACAATCTGGATCAAGTCAGGAGGAAAAATCGATGACGGATTTGAATGGGAAGATCGCGGCGGTCACGGGTGCTGCGTCCGGAATAGGGCTCGCTTCGACGGAGGCAATGCTCGCCGCAGGCGCGACGGTCGTCCTCGTCGACCGCGATGAGAAGGCCCTTGAGACGGTTTGTGCCAGGCTTGGCGAGCGCGCTATTCCGCTGGTGCTCAACTTGTTGGATCCGCACCAGTGCGCGGGATTGCTCGAGGGCATCCTGTCGAAGACGGGCAAGCTCGATATCCTGCATGCCAATGCAGGCACCTATATCGGCGGCGACCTGATGGAAACCGACCTCGATACCATCGATCGGATGCTCAATCTCAATGTCAACGTCGTCATCAAGAACGTTCGAAGCGTCATTCCGCACATGATCGAACGTGGCACTGGCGACATTGTCGTCACCAGTTCCGTTGCTGGACACTCGGCGATTCCATGGGAACCGGTCTATTCGTCATCGAAATGGGCGATGACATGTTTCGTCCAGACGATGCGACGCCAGCTTCTGAAAAGTGGCATTCGTGTGGGGTCGGTTTCTCCAGGCCCGGTGATCAGCGCGTTGCTCGCGGATTGGCCGGAGGAAAACCTTCGCAAGGCGAAAGAGGCCGGGGCTTTGATCGAGCCCAAGGAAGTCGCTGACGCGATCATCTTCATGCTGACCCGGCCGCGCAACGTCACCATCCGCGATATCGTCGTGCTTCCAAGCGCCTTTGACATTTGAGGAGACGTGACATGAGCTACCAGCAGAAATTTCGCCTCGACGGCGAGCGTGCGGTGGTCACAGGCGGAGGGCGTGCGATCGGTCTCTGCTGCACCGAGGCGCTGGCCGAAGCGGGCGCCGCCGTCGTCGTCATCGAACGCAGCGAGGCCGACGCTGAGCAAGCGCTAGCTCTCCGCGACAGAGGCTACGACATCGAAGTCCGGGTGGGCGACGTCACCGACGCGGCCCGAATGGACGCGATCGCGGCTGAGCTCTCCGACGGCGGCCGGCCGGCGACCGTCCTGGTGAACAATGCCGGAATTGGTCAGAGCGGCATCCCGGCGGAGGATCTCACCGACGCCGATTGGCTGCGCATGATGGACGTCAATCTCAACGGCGTCTTCTGGTGCTCACGCGCCTTCGGTCGTTCGATGATTTCGATGAAACGCGGCGCCATCGTGAACCTCGGCTCGATGTCGGGGACGATCTGCAACCGGCCCCAGCCTCAGACGGCCTATAACGTCTCCAAGGCGGCGGTCCATCACCTCACGCGCTCGTTGGCCGCCGAGTGGGCCCATCACGGCATCAGGGTAAACGCCGTCGCGCCCACCTACATCGAGACGCCGATGGTGGTGGCCGTCGAAGCCAATCGCGAGCGGATACCGCTCTGGCTCGCCGACACGCCGATGGGCAGGATGGGAACGCCGGAGGAAGTTGCCAGCGCGGTCCTCTTCCTCGCCTCGGGCGCCGCCAGCCTGATGACCGGGGCAATTGTCAACGTCGATGCAGGATTCACCTGCTGGTAGTCCTTCCCGGACGAGGTGTGAGCGGCGCCTCGTCCACATCTGGAAATCAGTATGGAAACGTTACCACATTATCTTGACTCGTATTCCTGCCGCGTTTATCCAAATGTGGAAACGTTACCATATTGGGAGGAAGTTTGATGAAATCCGCGCGATTGAACCGACTTTTCGGCGTGTCTGGAAATTGTTTTGACGTTGCTATCGATCACGGCATGTTCAATGAACGGACCTTCCTCGCCGGCATCGAGAACATGAAGACGGCCATCGAGGTGATCGCTGACGCGGCGCCGGATGCCATTCAGCTGCCGCCGGGGACGGCACCCCTTCTGCAGGCTATTCCCGGCAAACATCGCCCGGCACTGGTGCTGCGCACCGACATCGCCAACATCTATGGCAATCCCCTTCCGTCTCAGCTGTTTTCCGAAATGATCGACAGGGCGGTGGAGCAGGGCGTTGCATTGGATGCTGCCTGTGTCGTCGTCAATCTCTTGATGCTGCCGGACCAGCCGGAAGTCTACCGCGCCTGCGTGCGCAATGTGAACAGCCTGAAGCGCGAATGCGAGATCTACGGCATGCCGCTGATGGTCGAGCCGCTTGTCATGCAGGACAATTCCAAGGGCGCCTACATGGTCGATGGCGCGATCGACAAGATCTTGCCGCTTGTACGCCAGGCGGCCGAACTCGGCGCCGATATCATCAAGGCCGACCCCTGCGACAATGTCGAGGAATATCACCGCGTGGTCGAAATCGCCCAAGGCCTGCCGGTGCTGGTGCGCGGCGGCGGCCGCGTTTCGGATCAGGAAATCCTGATCCGCACCAAGCAGTTGATGGAGCAGGGCGCCCGTGGCATCGTCTATGGCCGCAACGTCATCCAACATCACAATCCCGGCGGCATGACGCGGGCCTTGATGGCGATTGTCCATGACAAGGCTTCCGTCGAGCAAGCCTCGCTGCATATTGCCTGACGCGCGTCTGGGAGGACATGTCATGACGAAAATATTCCGCTTCGGCGTCATCGGCTGCGGTCTGATGGGGCGCGAGTTCGCGAGTGCCGCGGCGCGCTGGCTGCATCTGGCCGATGTGAAGGCCCGACCGGAAATCGTCGCCGTCTGTGATACCAACGCGACGCTGCTCGACTGGTTCAGGGATCATGTGCCGACTGGTCGCCAGTTCACCGCCGACTATAAGGAGCTTCTGGCCAATCCCGAGGTCGATGCGGTCTATTGCGCTGTCCCGCATGTGCTGCACCAGCAATTCTACATCGACATCCTGAAGGCCGGAAAACATCTTCTCGGCGAAAAGCCCTTCGGCATGGACGCGGCGCAGAACCGGGAAATCATGGCGGTTCTCGCCGAGCATCCCGAACTCCTGGTCCGCTGCTCGTCGGAAATGCCTTTCTTCCCCGGCGCGCAGAAGGTCATCGCGCTCGCAAAAAGCGGCGAGATGGGGGATATAATCGAAGTCGAGGCGGGTTTCCTGCACTCTTCGGATATCGACCGGCAGAAGCCGATCAACTGGAAGCGCATGGCCGATATCAATGGCGACTATGGCTGCATGGGTGATCTCGGCATGCATGTGCTGCACGTGCCGCTGCGTCTCGGCTGGCGCCCGACCACCCTGCATGCGCAATTGGTCAAGAAGGTCACCGAACGTCCTGACGGCAAGGGCGGCATGTTGCCCTGCACCACCTGGGACAATGCCACGATCAGCAGTCGCGTGCGCACCGGGGATCAAGATTTCCCGATGGTGCTGAAAACCTGGCGCATCGCGCCCGGCGAATCCAACACCTGGTACATCCGCGTTCTCGGCATGAAGAAGAGCGCGTTCTTCAGCACGAAGTCGCCGCGCCAGTGGCAGTGGATGGACTATAATGGCGGTGCCCAGGCTTGGAGCACCGAGGATCTCGGTTATGGCTCGCTGTTTCCGGCCATCACAGGCAAGATTTTCGAGTTCGGTTTTGCCGACGCCATTCAGCAGATGTGGGCGGCCTTCGTCGATGAGCTTGCCGGCGGCAATGCGAACGGTTTCGGCTGCGCGACCCCGGCCGAGGCGCAGGCGCATCACGCGGTCCTGACGGCAGCCCTCAAATCCGGTCGCGAGGACGTCGTGGTACCGGTCGAGTATGACGAGGCGCCCACATGATGAAGCGCTCCGAGATTAACGCCGCGTTTCTGCGGGCAACCGAGACCCTCGAGCGCTGGCACTGGTCCCTGCCGGCATGGGGCTCCTGGACGGCAGCGGATTTTGCCGCACATCCCGAGGCATCAGCCTATTTGCGCGCTCATCAGCTGGGTTGGGATGTCACCGATTTCGGCTCGGACCGGTTCGCCGAATGCGGTCTGGTGTTGTTCTGCCTGCGCAATGGTATCGTCGATATCAGGGGTGAACGGACCTATGCCGAAAAGCTGCTCTTCGTTGGCGAGGGGCAGCTCACGCCGACCCACCGTCATGCGGCGAAGATGGAAGACATCATCAATCGCGCCGGCGGCGATCTCGTCATCGAATTCGCCGCAACCGATGCCGATGGCAATGTGCTGAAAGATGATGTGACGGTGCCGGTAGACGGCCTGCCGCACCGGCTCGCCGCATGGGAGCCGCTGGTTCTCCACCCTGGCCAGAGCGTAACGATCCGTACCGGGCTTTACCACCGCTTCTACGGCAGGAAAGGCGGCGGACCTGTCCTTGTCGGCGAGGTCAGCCAGGTCAACGACGACAATAGCGATAATTTCTTCCTGGAGCCGATCGCACGTTTTGCCGCGATCGAGGAAGACGAGCCGCCGCTCAGACCCTTATGGAACGAAGGAGGCAGCTGATGCGGGTCGGGGAGGGTGACGATCGCGACAGTCAGAAGCGGGGCGGCATCGTCTGTGCGGGAAACTTCATCGTCGATCGCGTCCACACCCTGTCCTATTGGCCCGAACAGGGCAATCTCGCGCATATCCTGCACCAGGATCTGGGCGTGGGGGGCGGGGCGGCCAATGTTGTCACCGATCTGGCCTCGCTTGGATTTCCAGGAAAGCTGGCGGCGGCGGGATGCATCGGCGCCGATCAGGACGGAGAGATCGTCAAGGCCCGCCTAGCAGTTGCCGGCGTCGATGTCGGGGGGCTGACGGCGCTTGCCGACCGGGTGACGGCACATACGCATGTCATGAATGTGCCCGGTCAGAACCGGACCTTCTTCTATCATGGCGGCGCCAACGATGCCGTCACGGACAAGCTTGTCTCACCCGCGGCCTTCGCCAAGGCCGGCTACCGGCTGTTCTATCTCGGTTATCTCATGCTGTTGCCGGGGCTCGACGGCATCGGCCCCGACGGCCGTTCGGGAGCATCGCGCCTGCTGGAAGCGGCGCGCCGCGCGGGGCTTACGACCTCCGTGGATTTCGTATCGAGCGAAGACCCGGAATTTGCGGCCAAGGTCGGCGTCGCTCTGCCTTTCTGCGATTATCTGATCATCAACGAGATGGAGGCGGGACGTGCAACCGGCGTTATCGTTCGCGATGCGAAGGGGGATTTGATCGAGGCGGGGCTTTTGGAAGCGGGCGAGCGCCTGCTTGCGGCGGGTGTCGCCAAGGGCGCGATCATCCATGCGCCGGAAACCTGCTTCTGGTTTGCATCAGGCGCTTCGCCGATCATCACGCGTTCACGACCTGTCGATCCCGATGACATCGTCAGTACCGTCGGCGCAGGAGACGCTTTCTGCGCCGCCGTGCTCTACGGCCTGCATGAGAACTGGCCGGTCGAGCATATCTGCGCCGTCGCCCATGCCACAGCTGCGCGTTGCCTCAAGGGGGCGACGGCCACCGATGGCATCCCCGACATATCCGTCCTTCTTCGAGAGGCGAAGGAGACGAACCCGCAATCCGCTTAGCCCATTGGCGTCGCCTCAGGAGGGCGGTTCCGATTATCGTTCAGTCAAAAGGGGAGGAGCAAACATGAAACTATTCATTATGGCAGCCGCGTACGGCGCCTTTGCCGATTTAGGCGCCATCGGGGAGGCAGTGCGATGACATATGCGGAAACGGCGCGGCTCTCCGGCAAGGTGGCATTGGTCACGGGAGGAGCGAGCGGCATCGGCAAGGCGGTATGCGAACGCTTCGGCGCCGAAGGCGCCAGGGTTGTCGTGGCTGACCTCGACGGTGAACGGTGCGCACGGGTGGCGGAAGCAATCGGCCCTGATGCCTGGGGTGTAGCGCTTGATGTGACCAGCCAGGACAGCATCGAAGAAGCTGTACGCTTCACTATCGCCACCGCCGGTCAGATCGACATCCTGGTCAACGCCGCAGGCATTTACGACGTCGAGTCCATCCTGGAAATATCCCGGGAACGGACCGCGAAAGTTTTTCAGGTCAATATCGAAGGCCTGATCTTCATGACGCAGGCCGTTGCCCGGCACATGGTGGAAAGAGGGGAAGGTGGACGCATCATCAACTTCTCGTCCCAGGCCGGCCGTCGGGGCGAAGGACCTGCGGTGGCTTATTGCGCTTCCAAGGCGGCCGTCATCAGCATCACGCAAAGCTGCGCTCTGGAGCTGATCCGTTACGGGATCAACGTCAACGCCATCGCTCCCGGCGTCGTCGATACGCCGATGTGGGACGTCGTCGATGCAAAACTCGGCAGCCGGGAAGGTTTGAAACCCGGTGACGTCAAGCGCCGCGTGGCCGCCGCCGTGCCCGCCGGACGATTTGGCGCCCCCCAAGAACAAGCTGCCATGGCGGCCTTCCTGGCCGGGCCCGATGCAGCATATATCGTGGCGCAGTGCTACAATGTCGACGGCGGCAATGTCATGAGCTAAGCGCTTGAGCCGTGCCCGGGATGGACGATGCCGCGTCATCCTGAGAAGCGGCTTCATCAGCACGAAGAGACAATCGATCTTGTGGTTTGGGGGAGTGGAATGAGAGCTGTACGTTTAGAGTCGATCGGGTCTTTGACCATGCGCAGCGTCAAGAAGCCGGTTGCCGGGCCAGGCGAGCTGCTTGTCCGGGTTGCAGTGGCCGGCATCTGCGGTTCCGATCGCCACATGTACAAGGGCGAGTATCCGACAGCGATCCCCGTCACGCTTGGCCACGAATTCTGCGGCATAGTCGAAGAGATCGGCGATACCGTCACCCGCTTTACCGGCGGTGAGCTTGTGACGGTCGACCCGAATATCTCCTGCGGCACCTGTCGGGCCTGCACGCAGGCGCGGCCGAACTTGTGCGAGAGCTTGACCGCCATCGGCGTGACACGGGATGGCGGCTTTGCCGAATATGTGGCGGTGCTGCAGGCCCAGGCCTTCGTCCTGCCGGCTCACCTCGATCCCGTTCACGGCGCCTTCAGTGAACCGCTGGCCTGCTGTATCCACGCCATCGACAAGGCAAGGATCCGTCCGGGCGACAGCGTCGCGATCCTCGGCGGGGGCGTGATCGGCCTGCTCATGGTGCAACTGGCCCGCCTGGCTGGGGCAGGCGAGATTATTTTGATCACGCGGCAGCAATCAAGACGCCAAACCGCTCTGCGCCTGGGGGCCACGCACGCCTTCGACCCGGCCGCTTCAGACACAATCGCTTCCGTTCGAGAGGTCACCAAAGGCGGCGTCGACGTGGTCATCGAATGCGCCGGCGTCAGCGACACGTTTCAAAGCGGTCTGAAGATGGCGCGGCGCGGTGGTACCTTCGTGCTTTTCGGGGTGACGCCGGCGGGTGTCGAGGTGCCGGTTCTGCCTTTCGATCTGCTCGTAAACGAAGTCGATATCAGGCCGGCCTACCTCAACCCCTTCACCCATTCGCGCGCTGCGGCAATGGTTGCGAGCGGGGCGTTGGAACTGGACGCATTGGTCACCAAAACCATAGGTCTCGAGGAGGTCGCCGAGGTGGTGGGCAACGCGCCATTGCCAGGCGAGATCAAGGTCATCGTCCGGCCCTAGCTTCGGGGTCCGACCTCAGTTGCGGACGAGATCGGTGGAATCGCGCTCGATCAGCGTGACCGGCACTTTTACGATCGCACCCTGTCGAGATTCGTCTCCCGTGTGGTGCTCGTCGATCAGCGCTTCCAGCAGCCGTGCTGCCTGCCGCCCGACGTCGCGGATCGGCTGTGCGACCGTTGTCAGCCGTGGAAAGACGTAGGCTGCCTCCGGCAGATCGTCAAAGCCAACGACCGAATAGTCGTTCGGAACGGAAAATCCGCGATCCTGGATGGCATGGATTGCGGCAATCGCCGAAACGTCGGTCGTGCCGATGATCGCGGTGACCTCAGGTCGAGACGCCAGCAATTCCCGCGCCAGCCGGTAGGTCTCTGCAAAGCTGTGCTCTTCCGCCATCGCCACGATGGCGGGCGCGATGCCATCTTTCGCCATCTCCGCCGTGATGCCCTGAAGGCGAAGCTGGATCGGCTGGCTGTGGGCCGGCGCGCCGACGATGGCGATTGCCCGATGGCCGAGATCGATCAGATGGCGCGCCATCAGCCGTCCGCCTTCCTCGTGATCGGCCATGACAGCATCGTCGGCAATGCCGCTCAGCTCGCGGTCAATGGCGATGATCGGAATGCGAGCGTCCCGTAGCACCCCGAAATGCTCGATGCTGCCGAAGGCGCTTGCCACGATAACGCCATCGACGCGCTGGGCGAGCAGCATGGAGATATAGCGCACCTCATGGTCCATATTTTCCGCCGTGCTGCAGATCAGCGTTTGATAGCCGTGCTGGAACAATTCCTGTTCGATCGCATGGGCCAGGATGCCGAAGAAAGGCACTTCAATCGACGGCAGCATCAGTCCGATCATCCGGCTTGGTGCGCCGCGCAGCATACGGGCACCCTTGCTCGGCGTGTAGTTCAGCGTTCGGATAGCCGCCTCGACGCGATCCCTGAGCTCAGGCGAGGCGTAACCGCTGTTGT